>DATCEJ010000236.1:0-2787 GCA_036510135.1 Roseiarcus sp.
TCGATTCCAAGGTTCAGCTATCGGGCCGAGGACGTGGTTACGACCCTCGAAGGCGCCTGTGCATCCACGGGCTATCCGAAGACGATCCGGGTCGATCAGGGCTCCGAGTTCGTCAGCCGGGACCTCGATCTCTGGGCTTACGCGAAGGGCGTCACGCTGGACTTCTCAAGGCCGGGCAAGCCGACCGACAACGCCTTCATCGAGGCGTTCAACGGCCGCTTCCGTGCGGAGTGTCTGAACACGCATTGGTTCCTGACCCTTGCCGACGCCCGCGAAAAATTGGAGGATTGGCGCAAGGACTACAACGAAGACCGGCCGCATGGCGCCATCGGCAACAAGCCCCCGGCTTCCCTCATGACTCCCGCCGGCGCGTCCAGCCCGCCAGCGTGACGAAAGCCGGAAAACTCTACCTTCCGGCGGTCCAACGTTGGGGAGCAGATCACAAGAAGGCCGGACTCTAAATCCCCGTGGAGGAAAATCTCAGTCGCAGGTCAGGGGGTATCCCGATCCCTGTCCTGGGGAGAGGGCGGCGGTCCGCCATCGGAAACAATCAACCCTGCTGCTCTGGCTCGAACGGGCGGATGGGTGGTCGCCTCGGAGTTGACCACGACATTGGCCGGCGGTCCTGGACCACGTTGATGATCCCGGTAATCGCGTCTTTGGCGACGGCGACGACGAAAGAAGCGGTCCAGCGGAGATCGCCCTGCCGGCGCGTGCCTCGACCAGACCAACCATCATCAATGCCTTTACGGCCTAGCGCACGGGCGTGCGGGGCGCCTCGAATCCTCGGCACAGTTCAAATGCGTCCAGCCGCTCTCCCGACGGAGAACGCCGTCGACGGTCATCGCTTCATGCTGGGCGCGCAGCGTCTCCGACAGCGTGCCGCGGGACCGATTGCAACGTCAGACAGGTGCGCCCGTTGAGGGAGCGATCTCGCCTTGATCAGCGAAGAGTTTCAACTTCGAGAAGAAGTCTTGCAATATCGGATCGCGTTTGACGATTGTCGCATAGCGCATAAGCGGGCGAGTCCGATCGACGCTCCAGGTCGCCTGGTCGGTCAGGATCGGCGTCGGCGCAAGCACCGTCGGCACCCAGTCGGGATTGATGAGCCAGCCGACCGGCGCCATGTCCCAGATTTCCTTCGACCAGCCGACATGGTCGTCCGAATATTCCTTGAAGCGTGCGGCGAGGAACTTGCCGATTTCACCATAAGGCTCGACCCAGCGTTCGATTTCGGGGACCGTGCTGTGCAGGTGGGAGGTGACGCCCATGCAAGGGATCAAGACGAGCGGCGCCCCGCTGTCGAGCAGCGCCTGCGCGCCGCCCACGTCCTGCCTCAGGTTGAACTCGCGCGTGTCGGGCCACTCGAGGGCGTGACCGCCGAGCCAGACGACGATGATCTTGTCGGCGATGTCGGGGGCGGCGATAAGCGCGGAGGCGACATTCGAGATCGCGGCGATTGCGATAACGCAGAGCGGGTCGCCAGGACTGCTCGCCCTCGCGCGGGCTATGAGGTGTTCAACCGCTTCGGCCTTCAGCGCCTGTTTGGCGGGACCAACGAACTCGCGCACGCCCTTGAACACGAAACCGTCTGGCGTTCTTCCCATGCGACCGAGAAGCCGGAGAATCTCGCCGTAGCTCTTGTCCATGCCGTCGCCTGGGCCGGTCGACCTCGTGTTTTGGAACGGCGCCGCGTAAATTGCCTCGAGAGCGATGCGGTCGGGCGAAAGCAACGCCTGCACAAGCGCAAATTGGTCGTCGATCTCGTTATAGGTATCGGTGTCGAGAACGGCCCGCACACGCCCCGTACGGGGCGCAAGCATGCGCAAGCGGTCGAAATCGGAAATCGTCAATTCATCCCTCCAAAGCCGGCCGCGCCCCTACCGTAGCCGCTCGCCCGTTGCGCGGTCGAACAAAAGCGCCGTCGCGGCGTCGAACCCAAGCTCGATTCTCGCACCGGTTTCAATGCCTCGTCGGTCGCGCAACTCGATCGTCAACGGCCGCTCCGAATCCGATCGCGCGTAGCCGAACGAAGTTCCGCCGAGGTGCTCGACGACGTCAAGCGTCACGCCGAGGCGGACTTCGCCGTCCCTCGCGAAATGCTCCGGCCTCACCCCGACCAGGAATTCTGAGCCCGCGGGAGCGTTCGCGAGAGCGAAGGGAACCTCGACATTGTCGAAGTCCGTGAGCCTCACAAGAAAACGTCCATCTCGCGCTCCCGCCGCGACCGCGGGCAGGAAGTTCATCTTCGGCGAGCCAATGAACCCGGCGACGAATGCGTTGTCAGGATTGTCATAGACCTCGAGCGGGGTTCCAACCTGCTCCACGCGCCCGCTCCGCAGGACCACGATCTTGTCGGCAAGCGTCATGGCTTCGGTCTGGTCGTGGGTGACGTAAATCATCGTCGCGCCCATCGCCTGATGGAGCTTGGTGATTTCGAGCCGCATTTGCACGCGCAGTTCCGCGTCGAGGTTCGACAGCGGCTCATCGAACAGGAACACCTGCGGCTTGCGGACGATCGCCCGCCCTATCGCTACCCGTTGCCGCTGGCCGCCCGACAATTCTCTTGGCTTCCGCTTGAGCAAGTCCTCGAGATGGAGGATTGACGCGGCCTCGGCGACCTTGGCTCGGACGTCGCTCCTGCTCATTCCGTTCATTCGCAATCCGAAGCCGATGTTCTCCTCGACGCTCATGTGCGGGTAGAGAGCGTAGGACTGGAAGACCATCGCCACGCCTCGTTCCGAGGGATCGAGATCAGTCACGTCGCGCGCTCCAATCCTGATCTCG
>DATCEJ010000237.1:0-4024 GCA_036510135.1 Roseiarcus sp.
GGAACAGATTTCCTGCACTGAACAGACCCCGTGGCGAGACGATCAGCACGACGACGAGGACGACAAAGGGAAACCAGTCGGAGGCCTGCGAATTGATCATGGCGTTGGCGCCCTCGGCGCAGACGCCCAGCAAGAGGCCGCCAAACATCGCCGCGATCGGTTTTTCGGTACCCCCGCCAATCATCATCGCGATGAAACCGAACGTGCCGAATGTATCCCCGAGATAAGGATTGGCGAAGGTTGTGGGCCCGATGAGAAGGCCGGCCACGCCCGCATAAAAGGCCGAGGCGGCGAAGGCGACGATCGCGACCACGGTCGTGTTGACGCCCACAGCAGTCGCCATCTCCGGATCGGCGGCCGTAGCCATGCCGATCTTCCCGAAAAGCGTGCCGCGCCGCACCAGCTCGAAGCCCGCCGTCAGAATCGCGGCGGTCGCGATCGTGAGCAGCTGCTGACCTGTCACCACCGCGTTCAACAGGTGAAAGCTCGCGCCCCGGAACATTGGCGGGAAGGCTTGCGATGTCGGCCCCCAAATATAGGCGGCTGCATTCTGGACGATCACCGCAAAACCCAGCGTGCTGACGAGCCAGCCAAAACTGAAGCGATTGAGCGCCAGGATAGGGCGAACGGCGATAAGATAGGAAAGAACGCCGAGGAGACAGGCGCAACAAAGGCCAAGGAGCGCGGCCGCCCATGTCGGATAGCCGGCGGCGGAAACTTCCGCCGTTATCATCACCGACGCCATCATCATCTGGCCCTGGGCGAAATTGATGATGCGGGTGACATAGAAGGTGATGGCCAGCGCCATTCCGATGAGCCCGTAGACGGCCCCAATGGCGACGCCGCTCACCACGAATTGCAGCACTGGTTCGTTCCCTGGCGTCCCGCAAGACGATAAGCGCCAGCGCGCTCTGACGGCGCTTCGCCGGACGAAGTCGAGATAGCCGCTTCGGCTTCAGCCCGAGGGCGTGGCCCAAAGTCTATCACGTTTCCCCGGACAGGCGAGTCACCGCCCGCCTGGAGCAAAGCAATTAGCCGCTACGCCGCGAGTGCAGCAATGAATAGGCCTGACATAACAGGTATGTGCGCGCTGTCCGGGAAAGCGCCAGCCAAGCTTCGCAGTGTCAAGGAATGGAACGTTGTTCACCCTCGAATTGAGGGCAAGCCGGAGGAAGCGCCGCCTTCGCGGTGGCCGAAATTGCATAGTGATTATTGGCGGTTAAGACACCGTCGGTCCAATCTGAAACTCGCGCGCGTCTCAAGGTTTGTGCGCGGGCGATTATTCTATCGCGGTTCATTCGCAAGCATGTGTTTTCCAAATGTCGTTGCTTTGACAACACCCCCGATCTGCGCAAGGAGATTCGAGGCTGACGGAGGGCTTCGTCAGGCGCGTCGCGTTTCGCGCCCGACTCAGACCGCTCACGTTTCAAGGGAGGAACAAGGCTCATGAAAGCCATCATTTTGGCGACGCTCGCCGCCACGACCGCGCTATCTGCAGCACAAACTTCGGCCCGCGCCGCGGGCGAGCCTTATCTCATCGGCCTCATTGCCGGAACGACCGGCGCGTACGGGTCGACCGGCGTCGCGACCGTCAACGGCGCACAGATGGCGGTCGACAAGATCAACGCCTCAGGCGGCGTGCTCGGCCGCCAGTTCAAGCTCGATCCGCATAATGACGACGCGTCAGCGACAGTCTCAGGGCAATTGTACGAGAAGCTCATCGCCGCAGGCGCGATCGCGATCGCCGGTTCCCCCGACACCGGTCCGGTCACGGCGCAGCTTGCGATCCGGCACAAGTTCCCGACCATCGGCGTCGTCGACGACGGCGGTCTCACCGTCAACACCGAAGGGCCGAACGCTCCGCCGAACCCCTGGGTGTTCGACTTCGGACTCAACACCTTCGCCTGGGGCGAGAAGATCGGCGAATACGCGCTCAAGCATTGCCCCGACGGCATCGCCGTTCTGCATGATCCGTCGACTTATGGTCAGGGCGGGCTCTATGGCATCCAGTTGGCTTATGACAAGGCCGGCAAAAAGATCGGAATTGACCACGCGATCACCGAGAACTGGTCGACCGGGGCGACCACCGGCCTCATGCCCGAGGTCAATGCCGCCAAGGCCGCGGGCATCAAATGCATAGACGCGTGGCTAACGCCGCAGGACCAAGCGGCCTTCGTGCAGGACCTGCATTCGGCCGGCTACAACGCCACCGTCTTCGGCAATGACGAGACCAACGCCGACGACACCTTCTCGAAACTGGCGGGAGACCTCGCCGACGGCACGATCAGCGCGGTGCTCACCTCGGATCTTCATCCGAGCCCCGAGCTCGCGGCGTTCCGCGAGGAATACAAGAAGAAGTTCAACATCGATCCGACGCCGTTCGCCGAAACGAGCTACGACAGCATCATGATGCTGGCGCAGGTGGTCAGCGAGGCAAAGTCGACCAAGCCGGCAGACCTGCAGAAGGGGTTCAACGCCGTCAAGGGGTTCAAGGGCATCACCGGCGATCTCGGCTTCTCGGAGAAGAACCACATCACGATCAACGCCGAGCAGCTGACGCTGGTCAAATATGACGCGGCCAGCAAGCAGTGGGTCGAAGTCAAGGACTGAGATTCTGGCGCGGGCGGAAACGACCACCGCCCGCGGCCATTCGCGCCTGACTAGAGCATGTCGCTTTCAGGTGGAATCGTCATTGCGAGGAGCGGAGCGACGAAGCAATCCAGGGATCGTCGGCGCCCGACGTTCCCTGGATTGCTTCGCCATAGCCCGTCCGGAAGGACGGGCGTCTTTCGCCGCCCTATCGCTCGCAATGACGGCACGTTGCCGACTAAACGCGTCACGCCTAGATTGTGACCATCCAGGGTTCCGGCATGAGCTGGAACCCCCGTCCGTTCGGTACGACATGAGCGAAGCCGGGCAGATGCAGGTGCACGCCGGTCACCAGCAGGCGCTCCTTCGCGACATAGTCGAAAATCTTGAAACGGTTCTCGGCCGCGAGCGGTTCGCTGATGTCAAACTCGCTTGTGACCTCGGGCCGGGGAATCTGAATCTCCGGCACATGGACCGTGTCTCCCCACATCACCAGGGTCTGGCCCGCGGAATCGAGGCGATATCCGCTATGCCCCGGCGTATGGCCAGGAAGCGGCAGTTGCGTCACGCCGGCGACGACCGTTCCGCCCCGGCTCGGCCGGAACCTTTCGCGATAGGCTTCCAGCACCCGGTCGGCGGAATCGAGGTAGGGCGTCGCCGCGGCCGACCGGCCGTCGCGAAGGCTCTTGTCCGACCAGAACGCAATCTCATCCTCATGCACGATCACTTCCGCGCGTGGGAACGCCGGCTTCCCCTCGGGATCCAGAAGGCCACTCGTGTGGTCGGGATGGATGTGGGTCACGAGCACTGTATCGAAGTCGTCGGGTTTGAAGCCCGCGGCTCGCAGATTGTCGGGGAGCCGCCCCATGGAATAAACAGTGGTCGAGCCGCCGCCCGAATCGACGAGGATTGTATTGCGGTCGGTCTCGATGACAAAGGCGTTGACCGTGAGCCGAGGCGGCCCGTCGCGCAACGCGCTGCGCATCAGCCCTTGAAAATCTTCGAGACCCGCGCCCCGCAAAATCTCAAAACTGATATCGAGGAAGCCATCGTTGATTGTCGTGACCAGCGCGTCGCCAATGCGCCGCCTATAGACGCCCGGCGTCTGCTTGTCGGTCTTGCCCGTCGGATTGACCATTGTCGTCTCCTCCCGGTGAGACAATATCAACTCTTTGGTCTCGGCGGCACTTTGCCAATCGCGGGCCGCGAAGTGAAATGAAGTGAGCGCCTAAGATCGCTATAACTGTTATCCTGTGGGCCCGAATGCCTGACAACATCCATCATTGCTAGCGTAAGGGAAGCGGTGGGCGGCCGCTGGCCCAAGTGTCGCGGCGGTGGGCGACCCCGCGACGCGGACGAAGCGGGGCTTCCGCGAACCTATGGAGGAAAGTGCGTTTTGAGTCACGCCGACCCGCTCGTGCGCTACATCTCCGAA
>DATCEJ010000238.1:0-3211 GCA_036510135.1 Roseiarcus sp.
GCTCGGCGGCCGGAACATCCTCACGGGCGCCAGCTTTCAGATCGAGGAAGGCGAATTCGTCGGCATGCTGGGCGCGAACGGCGCCGGCAAGACGACGCTCATGCGCGCCGCGCTTGGCCTCGTTCCCGTGGCTTCCGGCGCGATCGCGGTGCTCGGCCGGCCGGCGACGCGCGGCAATTCTCAGATCGGCTACATGCCGCAGAACCGCGGCGCGATTACGAGCCTCCGGCTCACCGGCTGGGACGTGGTCGCCGCGTCCGCGATCGGCGCCCGCTTCGGCTTCGTCACGCTCGACAAGGCGACGCGGCGCGAGATCGACTGGGCGCTCGAGGAAGTGGGCGCGCGCGAGCTCGCCCGCCGCTCGATCGGCGAATTGTCGGGCGGCGAGCGCCAGCTCGTGCTGTTGAGCCAGGCGCTGATCGGCAAGCCGCGCCTCATCATGATGGACGAGCCGCTGATCTCCCTCGACCCCGCGCATCAGAAGGACGTGGTCGATATCGCCCGGCGCATTTGCGACAACCTCAAGATCGCCATCCTGTTCAGCGCCCATGAGCTCAATCCGCTGGTCAATGCGATCGACCGCGTCCTCTATCTCGGCGGCGGCGAGGCGGTGATCGGGGCGGTCGAAGACGTCGTCACCGGACCGGTGCTGTCGCGTCTCTATGGCGCTGAGATCGAAGTCGTGCGCGTCAGAAATCGCTATTACGTCATGGCGGGCGACGTCGACGTCGAGCGTGACGCGCATCGCCACGATGACCATGCCCACAGCCATGCTTGACTATGATTTCATGCGCACCGCCTTCGTCGCCTCGGGGCTCGCGGCGGTGCTGGCCGGCACGGTCGGGTTCTTCCTCGTGCTGCGCGGGCAGACGTTCGCCGGCCATGCGCTGTCGCATGTCGGCTTCACCGGCGCGACGGGCGCCATCCTGTTCGGCCTCTCGCCGCTCGCGGGCCTCGTCGGCTTCACCTTTGTCGCCGGGATTGGAATGGGACTGTTCGGGGAGAAGCTCGCCACGCGCGACGTCGCGGTCGGCATGATGCTGTCGCTCGCGCTCGGCCTGGGGCTCCTGTTTCTGCATTTCTACACGGCGGCGGCGACCCAGGCCACGGCGCTCCTGTTCGGAAATGTGCTCGGCGTCGACTCGTCGGCGCTCCTGACGTTGGCCGTGCTCGCCGTCGTGAGCCTGGTCGCGCTCGCGATGATCATCCGGCCGCTTATCTTCGCCTCGCTGGAAAGCGAGCTTGCCGAGGCGCGCGGCGTGCCGGTCCGCTTCGTCTCGGTCGCGTTTCTGGCGATCGTCGCGGTCGCGGTCGCGGAATGCGCGCAGATCGTCGGCGTGCTGCTTGTGTTCACGCTGATGGTCGGTCCTGCCGCGGCGGCGCAGAATTTCTCGCGGCGGCTGATCGGCGGAATGGTGCTGGCGGCGGGCTTCGCTCTTGCCGAGGCGTGGGGAGGGTTGACGCTGGCCTTCTACACTGACTGGCCGACCTCGTTCTGGATCACGGCGCTCTCAGGCCTCGTTTATCTCATGAGCCTCGCCGCCCGATTTCAGGTCCGGTGAAGCGCCCGGAGGCCTGCTCTTTAAGCCTGGGTCATAATGCAAGCCGGCGGGAAAGGCGGCGTTCAGCCGCCCTTCCATCCTCCGTCATCGACCTGGCTTCGGGAAATCGAACGGGAAATCCCACCCGAATTCCCCCGGCCAGGGCTTGCGAGCCTGCGTCGTCTCACCGCCGTTCTTGGCGCCATCGCCATGGACCGTTCCCCTTGCGGCGGGCCCGTCGGCCAAGCTTTCACTGACGCTGGGATGGACGACGACAATTCTGCGCTTTGGAACATTCGCCATGACATAACTCCCATGTTTGGTCGAATGGGTTGGGGTTAGCTCATTCACAGTTTCTGTGCTGTGATCTGGATCACATACCCCAGCTTCGCGGCGTTTCAACCGCAACCGTTTCACTTTTGTCGTTGTTTCCGTCATTCTTGTTGAAGACCGTTTTGATCCGAACGGGGTCGTCGCGGAACCTGGTTGCGCGCCAGCGAACCTGCCCATGTCCTCATGCTTGATGACTTCGCCGCGATGGCGCAGATGGAGCCGCAATGCCCAGCCTTCGCCAGATCCGGCTCGCGACCGGCCTCGTGCTCTATGTCTATGTGACGCTGCATTTCGCCAATCACGCGCTCGGCAACATTTCGACTGGCGCAATGGAGAGCGGTCTCGCTATCCAAAAGCTGATTTGGCAATCGCCGCCGGGCGCGGTGATTCTCTACATCTCGCTGCTCACCCATATGAGCCTCGGGTTCTGGGCGCTTTACGAGCGGCGCCGATTCCATTGGACTCGACTCGAGGCGACCCAGCTCGTCCTTGGCCTGTCGATCCCATTCCTGCTGACCAGCCACGTGATCGGCACTCGCGCGGGCTTGAGCCAATTTGGGCTCGAAAAGGGTTATGCGCAGGAACTGGTTAATTTCTGGGTCAGTTCGCCCCTGCTCGGCGCACTGCAAGCGGTTCTCTTGCTGATCGTCTGGATTCACGGCTGCCTCGGGGTCCATTTCTGGCTGCGGCTCAAGCCGTTCTATCCGCGCGCAAAAGGCTTGCTGCTGTCGATCGCGGTGCTTCTGCCTGCACTGGCGCTGCTCGGCTTCTATCAGGGCGGCGAGCGAACCTTGGTCGCGGTCCAGGACCCTGCCTGGCGGGCGCGCACTTTGTCGCCCGAGCACGTTGGCTCTCCGGCTCAGAACGCGATCCTTCTGAACGAGCGTACGGGGACGCTCGCTTTCCTGGCCCTGGCGCTGGCCGCCACGCTCTCCGCCCGGGCCTTCCGGCAGTGGCGGGAGCACCGGGTCGGCTCGATCCGGCTGACCTATCCCGACCGCACGATTCGCGTAGCCCGCGGCTTCAGCATCTTGGAAGCGAGCCTCATCAACGGCATTCCCCATGCGCATGTGTGCGGGGGCCGCGGCCGCTGCTCGACTTGCCGCATCCGCATCCTTGGCGACGTCACCGGCCTGCCCGTTGCGAGCGCCGCCGAGCAAGCGGTGCTCGATCGGGTGCATGCGGCCCCGGGGATCAGGCTGGCCTGTCAGCTTCGTCCGACCAGCGATATCAGCCTTGTGCCCATGCTCTCCCCCTACGCGACGGCGGTCGACGCCTATCGGACCGGAGCAGTCTCGTCGGGGGTCGAGCGTTATGTGGTCATCATGTTTGTCGAC
>DATCEJ010000239.1:0-7981 GCA_036510135.1 Roseiarcus sp.
CGAGTGAAAGTACATTCGTTTTGATTTCACGCAAGCGTAGGACACCCGCGCAACACGCGCTGAGCGTCGTGACTATCGAATTATCGCGCGCACTCGAGCCTCTGCCATTCATCTGCAAGAGCGCTCGTGCACGCCGTTCACGCTATTGCAACGGCGCGCGTCGTTCGTGCGCAAAGCTTCTGCGCATCAGTTGACGTAGGTTCGCTCGATTCCCTATTTTCCCATGTTTCGCGCCTGTCTCCAAGACTCTCGCTTGCTCGTGCAGAAGCAATGCATCGCACCCGCAGAGCCGGCCTTACGCGCGTACGGCAGCGCGAGAACCGACAGCATTCATCGCGACGAGCGTATCAAATCGAAACGGCGCGCATGCATATCGCAATCGAATTTTTCTTGGTGGATAGCGTCAGATTTTTATCGTTGATCGTTGCGATCGCCGACTTCTCCGCGCGACTCGCACCGAGAATCACGCGATTCGCTGCGCGTGATTCGGCTGAAGCGTTAAAGCCCGAGTCGCGTTTTGAGTGCGTCGCTCACCGCTTGCGGGTTGGCTTTGCCGCCGGTCGCCTTCATCACTTGACCCACGAACCAGCCCAACATGCCGGGCTTTGTTTTGGCCTGTTCGGCCTTGTCAGGATTGGCTGCGATCACGGTATCGACCGCGCTGTCGATTGCGCCGACGTCGGTCACCTGGCGCAGACCATGGGCTTCGACGAGCGCGCGCGGATTGGCGCCGCGATCATCCGCGAACATCCGGACGAGCAGATCCTTGGCGATCTTGCCGGAGATGACGCCCTCGCCGATGAGATCGACGAGACTTGCCAGAGACGCCGCGCTCAAGCCTGCGTCCGCGACTGCAACGCCCTGTGCGTTGGCCTGCGCGGAGATATCGCCCATCAGCCAGTTGGCAACGGCCTTCGCGTCGCGCCTGGCGCCGCCATGGTTGACAGCGTCCTCGAAGAAATCCGCCGTCTCCCGTTCGGCGACGAGAATCGAGGAATCGTAAGCCGAGAGGCCGTAGTCGGCGATGAAACGCGCGCGTTTGGCGTCAGGCAGCTCCGGCAGGTTGGCGGCCAACGCGTCGATGAAAGCCGCGTCGAGTTCAAGCGGCAGGAGATCGGGGTCGGGGAAGTAGCGGTAATCGTGCGCCTCTTCCTTGGAGCGCAACGAACGGGTTTCGCCGCGCGCAGGATCGAACAGCCGCGTCTCCTGATCGACTGAGCCGCCGTCCTCGATGAGCGCGATCTGCCGGCGCGCCTCGACCTCGATCGCCTGACCGATGAAGCGGATGGAGTTGACGTTCTTGATCTCGCAGCGCGTGCCGAGAGCGTCTCCGGGACGGCGCACCGAGACATTGACGTCAGCGCGCAGATTGCCCTTCTCCATGTCGCCGTCGCAGGAGCCGATGTAGCGCAGGAGGGTGCGCAACTTGCCGACATAGGCCTTGGCCTCATCGGCCGAGCGCATGTCGGGCCTGGAGACGATCTCCATCAGAGCGACGCCGGAGCGGTTGAGATCGACGAAGCTCATCGTCGGCGACGGGTCGTGCAACGACTTGCCGGCGTCCTGCTCGAGATGCAGGCGCTCGATTCCGACCTTGATGGAATGGTCTGGCGTGAGGTCGACCTGGATCTCCCCCTCCCCCACAATCGGGCTCTTGTACTGGGAGATCTGGTAGCCCTGGGGCAGGTCGGGGTAGAAATAATTCTTGCGGTCGAACGTCGAACGCCGATTGATCTTGGCCTTGAGACCGAGGCCGGTGCGCACCGCCTGAGCCACGCATTCGCGGTTGATCACCGGCAGCATGCCCGGCATCGCGGCATCGACGAGCGAAACGTGCGCGTTGGGCTCGCCCCCGAACGCGGTTGAGGCGGCGGAGAAAAGCTTGGAGCGCGAAGTCACCTGGGCGTGGACCTCGAGACCGACGATCACCTCCCAGTCTCCAGTCGCGCCCTTGGTAAGCTTCGCGCTTGCTCTCTCTGTCGCCATGCTGATCGCTCTATCCTCGTCCGAAGTGCGCGTGGATTTGCCGCCGGCGCCTCATGCCCACCACGGCTCTGGAAGCGTCATCCGTCCTGCCGATTGCTCGATCGTCTCGCCGAGCGCGAAGAGCGTCTCCTCGTCGAACGGACGGCCGATGAGCTGCAACCCGAGCGGTAGGCCATCGCTCGACAAGCCCGCGGGCGCGACGAGTCCCGGCAAACCCGCCATGTTGACGGTCACCGTGAAGACGTCGTTGAGGTACATTTCGACGGGATTGTCCGAGCCCTTCTCGCCGATCCCGAAGGCAGCGGTCGGAGTGGCAGGAGTCAGAATCGCGTCGACGCCATCGGCGAACACGCGCTCGAAGTCGCGCTTTATAAGCGTGCGGATTTTCTGCGCTCTTACATAATAGGCGTCGTAATAGCCGGCGGAGAGGACATAGGTGCCGATCATGAGGCGCCGTCGCACTTCCGTCCCGAAGCCCCTGGCGCGGGTCTTCTCGTAAAGCTCGGTGATGTCAGCCCCCGGTTCTCGCAGGCCGTAGCGCACGCCATCGTAGCGCGCGAGATTGCTCGAGGCTTCCGCGGGCGCCACTATATAATAAGCAGGCAGCGCGTAGGGCGTGTGCGGAAGGCTGACGTCAACCACGCTCGCGCCCGCGGCGCGAAGCCATTCAGCGCCGCGCGCCCATAAGCGCTCGATCTCGCTGCTCATTCCATCCAGGCGATACTCCTTCGGGACGCCGATCTTCATGCCTTTGACCGAGCGCCCGACCGCGGCTTCGTAGTCTGGAACGGGGGACGGCGAGCAGGTGGAATCCTTCGGGTCGGGGCCGGCCATCGACCTGAGCATGATTGCGGCGTCACGCACGGTTCGCGCCAACGGTCCGGCCTGATCCAGGGACGAGGCAAAGGCGACCATGCCGTAGCGGGAGCACCGGCCGTAGGTCGGCTTGATACCGACGATGCCCGTGAAGGCCGCGGGCTGGCGGATGGAGCCGCCGGTATCGCTCGCCGTGGCGGCGAGACACAAGCGCGCCGCGACAGCAGAAGCAGAGCCCCCGGACGAGCCGCCAGGCGTCAGCAGACCGCGCTTGTCGGAACTCAGCGCCGCCGTGCGAGCTCTGTCGCGGCTCCAGTTCGGCGGCGCCCATGGCGAAGCGACGGGTCCATAATAGGAGGTCTCGTTCGACGAGCCCATGGCGAACTCGTCCATATTGAGCTTGCCCAGCATCACTGCCCCGTCGCGCCACAAATTGGCGGTGACGCTCGACTCGTAGCGTGGCTTGAAGCCGTCCAGAATATGGCTGCAGGCTTGGGTATGGACCCCTTCGGTGGCGTAAAGATCCTTCACCCCAATCGGCAATCCCTCGAGCGGACCCGCGCCTTTCCTGGCGAGGCGCGCGTCGCTCGCCTCGGCCATTTGCAACGCCTTGTCCGCGGTGATCGCGACGAATGTGTTGAGCCCTTTGGCGTGCTCGATCGCTTCGAGATGAGCCTTGGTGATCTCGACGCTGGAAATCGCCCGCCGTTTGAGACGGTCGCGCGCCTCAGCGAGCGTTAAGGAGGTCAGGTCGGTCAAATTGGATCCTTGAAGGCGAGCGTCCAGCTTCGGCGGGTCACTCAATCACTTTGGGGACGACAAAGAAGCCGTCCTCGGTAAACGGCGCATTGGCGAGCACGAGGGGCGCGATATCGCCGTCGGCGACAACGTCCTCGCGCATCGGCAGCTGCATGGGAATGACCGACGTCATCGGCTCGACGCCTTCGACGTCGACCTCTTCAAGGGCTTCAACGAACTTGAGAATGGCGTTGATCTCGCCTTGCAAATGCGGAATCTCGGCTTCGCTAACGGCGATGCGCGCGAGATGCGCGATGCGTCGGACGGTGTTGAGATCGACAGACATCCAAAGCTCCCAAAACACCTTGGAACGCAGGCGCGCCCCTATACATCGCCAAGTTTTTACTGGCAAACAGCGATGCGAGACTTGCCCGCGATGAGCGACCGCTCGCTTGCGAGGTGGTCAAATCGACTTGCGCTTCGCCCGGTGATAGGCCGGTCACCCTGATGCGTCGCCCGATCGCAATCGAAGAACTGCCGTTAAGCCTTCCTCCCAAGGCGCGCTTGATCGGCGTCGACCTTGGCTCAAAAACCATCGGCCTTGCGATCTCCGACGTCGAGCGCCGCCTAGCCTCGCCTTTGAAAACTCTTACGCGCGGCGTGTTCGGCAAGGACGCGGAGGCGCTGACCGAGATTTTCTCCGAACACGACATTGCCGGAATCGTCCTCGGACTGCCGCTCGATCTCGACGGGCGGGATAATCCGCGCGCGCAATCGACGCGAGCCTTCGGGCGCAACCTCTCGATGCGGACCAGTCTGCCGATCGTCCTCTGGGATGAGCGGTTCTCGACGGCCGTCGTCACCCGGTCGCTCATCGAAAATGACGTGTCGCGCGCCCGACGCGCGCAGGTCGTCGACAAGATGGCTGCGGCCTATATTCTTCAGGGCGCGCTGGACCGGCTTGCCAGCCTCAAGCGCCCACAAACGGGCGACGCGTAGCCCGTTCTCAACATTTATTCTCAAGTGTCTCTACATAATTGTGGAAGCGCGGGCTCGCCAATATTGTCAGGAACGTCTTGTTTTTCGGTCTAAAATCAGCGTTGCTATGGTGTAAACTGGGTCGAGCTCGAATCAAAGCGACCCCGCGTTGAGCAGAGCTATCGACTCCGGATCGGGGCGTCCGAAAGGGTCCGCCTCCCTCCGCCGAACGGGACAGCGTTGTCGTATGGTTGAGGATTTCAGTTTCCCGAGACGGATGCGCGGAGAGCAAGTGAGAGCCGGAAGGAACGGTTCCGGGAGATCGCTCAGAAAGGCGAGTGATTCATCGTATCGGGCAGTCTCGCACGAAGCGCTCGATGTCGCCCGCTACATCACGGACATGACCGCCCAGCTCGAAGCCATGGCGATCGCTGCCCGCCTCGACCTGCTTGCCTATTTCCTCGGGATGGCCCGAGCGGAAAGCGAAATTTATGTTCGCACCAATGCCGTCGCTGAAGCCGAGCGCGCGAGCGAGCAGCCGCCCTTCGAGATTGAGGTTGCACTGCCTCACGTGAGCAACTCGTTCGATTGAGAATACAAGTGCGGCTCAATTTTCGCTGGCGCTAACGCGCAAGGCGACCCGGTCGCCGGAATATTCGACGCGCCCCGCCACTTCGAGTTCGAGCAGCGCCACTCGCACCGTCCGAGCTGAAGCCTCCGCGGCCCGTGCCAGTTCGTCGAGCGTGATTGGCGAGGGGCCGAGCAAGGCGACGATCCGTTCGCGCGCGACCTCGGATTCGTCGCCGGTGCTGTAGGGCGCAACGCCGGCGTCGTCGAATTCGTCGCCCGCCTGCGTTCGAGGCGTCGATTGCGGATCGACCCCATAGAGCGCTTGTTCCCCCCAAAGCGGCTCCCCGGCGTCGCCACTCGCCTCGCGCATGACGGCGAGGGCGTCGTCCGATCGCACCAGCTCGAGCGCCGTCACCACGTCTTCCGGCCCGGTGCAGATCGACGCCCCCTGCTTCAGGAGATCGTTGGTCCCGTGGGCGCGGGGATCAAGGGGAGAGCCGGGCACGGCGAAGATCTGACGATTTTGTTCGAGCGCGAACCGTGCGGTGATGAGCGAGCCCGAACCCCGCGCCGCCTCGACCACCACGACGCCCAAGGCTAGTCCTGAGACGATACGATTGCGGCGCGGAAAATCTCGCCCGCGCGGCTCCCATTCGATCGGCATTTCGGACAGGACCGCGCCCGCTTCGACCATCCGCTCCATCAGCGGCACAGCCTCGCTCGGATAGGGCCTTCCATGTCCCCCAGCGAGCACTCCGACAGCGCCGGTCTCCAGGCTCGCAACATGGGCGCGCTGATCGATCCCCCGCGCCAGTCCGGAAACGACAACAAAGCCAGCTTGTCCCACGCCGCGGGCCAGCCGCTCGGCGAACGTAAGTCCCGCAGCGGAGGCGTTGCGGGAGCCCACGATCGCGACCGCCGCCTTGCGCAAAACTTCCGCGCGGCCTCGGAGAGCGAGAATCGGCGGCGCGGAATCGATCTCTTGCAGCGCCGGCGGGTAGTCCGGCTCGCCGAGGGCGACGAAGCGGACCCCGAGTTTACGAGCGGCGATGAGTTCTTTTTCGACCTCTTCGACCGAGGCGATGCGGATCGGGCGCTTCGCGCCGCCGCGGCGCGCGAGCTCCGGCAGCGCGTTCAGCGCCGCTCGGACGCCGCCGCAGTTGGTGGTGAGCGCCCGAAAGGTTCGTGGGCCTACATTCTCCGAGCGTGTGAGCCGCAGCCAATCGAAGCGCTGCTGATCGGTAAGGCGCGACTCAGGCTTGTTCGCCATTCCCTCTACTTCTGCCCGATTTTCGTCTCGGAGCCTTGGAAAAGCCGGGCTATGTTGGCGCTGTGCTTGAACCAGACCAGCGCTGACAGCGCGGCGAAGACCAAAGCCGCGCCGCTCTCTCCTATCGCGGCCATGGCGATCGGAGACGCAACCGTGGCCATGAGCGCCGCCGCCGAGGAGTAGCGGGTAAGCGCCGCGACCGCGAGCCAGACGACGGCAAATACGATCGCCGCCGGCCACGCCAGACCGATGAGTGCGCCAAGGTAGGTCGCGACGCCCTTGCCGCCGCGGAACTTGAGCCAGACCGGATACATGTGGCCGAGGATCGCGCCGGCGCCCGCCGCCAGCACGGTCGGCGCCCCAAACAACGACCATGCCAGGACGATGGCCAAGGTCGCCTTCAGCACGTCAAGCGCGAGCGTCGCGGCAGCGAGGCCCTTGCGGCCGGTGCGCAGGACATTGGTCGCGCCGATGTTGCCAGAGCCGACCGAACGCAAGTCCCCTGCCCCGGCGAGCTTCGTCAGCACGAGACCGAAGGGAATGGATCCCAGCAAATAGCCGAGCGCCAGCGCCAACGCCCCGCCGTAAGAAACCCCGACCATGCGCGCTTCCAGCCGACCCCGAACGAAAGATTTTCTTTGAGACTATTCGTGCGCGACCCGCCCGGCAACCAGCGTCATCTTGATCCGGCCCTCGAGCCGGGCCGCATCGAAGGGCGTGTTGCGGCAGCGCGAATGGAGCGAGGCGGGATCGAGCACATAAGGCTCGTCCGGATCGAAACGGATGACGTCGGCCGGCGCGCCCGCCGACAACCTGCCTACTGGCAGCCGCAGGATCTCGGCAGGTCGCGACGTCATGGCGCGAATGAGCCGCGGCAAAGCAACATGTCCGCCGGAAACAAGGCGCAGGCTCGCCGAAAGCATCGTTTCGACGCCGATCGCGCCCGCCGCCGCCTCGGTGAACGGCAGCCGCTTGGTGTCGACGTCCTGCGGATCGTGATCGGAACAGATGACATCGATAAGGCCGGCGGCTAGCGCCTCAACCAAGGCCATGCGCTCGTCTTCGGCGCGCAGTGGAGGCTTGAGTTTGAGAAACGTGCGATAGTCGCCGACGTCAAGCTCGTTCAGGGTAAGGTGATTGATCGACACGCCGCAGGTAACCGCCAGACCCGCCTGGCGCGCCCTTGCCATCGCCTCAAGCGACAGGCGGTTTGAGATCAGCGCGGCGTGATAGCGGGAGCCAGTCAGCCCGACCAGACGCAGATCGCGGTCGAGCACAATGGTTTCGGCCTCGCGTGGCACGCCGGGCAGGCCGAGCCAGGTCGCGCGCAGGCCCTCGGCCATCACCCCCTCGCGGCTCAGCGACCGGTCCTCTGAGATCGGCGCAATGAGCGCGTCAAAGTCGCGGGCGTAAGTCGTCGCACGGCGCATGGTCAGCGCATCGGCGACCGAATGGAGCCCGTCGGAGAAAGCGATCGCGCCGGCCTCCGCGAGCAGGCCAATTTCGGCGATCTCCTCGCCTTTGAGCCCCTTGGTCAGAGCCGCAGAGGGGTGGATGCGGACCTTGGCGGCATCGCGCGCCCGGCGCAGGATGAAGTCCACCACCGCTGGATCGTCGACCGGC
>DATCEJ010000240.1:0-3781 GCA_036510135.1 Roseiarcus sp.
ATTCGCCATCATCTTGGTCATCGGCATCGTCGTCGACGACGCGATCGTCATCGTCGAGGGTGTCTCGCGCTATGTCGAGGAGGGCATGCCCGGGCGCGAGGCGGCAATAAAAGCAATGGAGGACCTGACCGGCCCGGTCATCGGCATCACGCTGGTGCTGATGTCGGTCTTCCTCCCCGCGGCTTTTCTACCCGGTCTGACGGGGCAGCTCTATCGCCAATTCGCCCTCGTCATTGCAGCGACCGCGCTTATCAGTGCGATCAACGCAATGACGCTGAAGCCGACACAATCGGCTTTGTGGCTGCGGCCGCCAAAGCCACCCGCACAACGCAATTTTTTCTACCGCGGCTTCAACAAGGTCTATGACGCGGCGGAGCATGGCTATGTTCGGCTGATGAGCGGCATGACGAGGCACGCCCTACTGATGGTCGGCTTGGCGCTTGCCCTCGTCGCTTTCGCCATCTGGTCGCTGACCCGCGTGCCGACCGGATTCCTGCCGACCGAGGATCAGGGCTATATGATCGTCGTCACGCAACTGCCGGACGGAGCCTCGAAGGAACGCACGGACGCGGTTCTGGACAAGATCCAGAAACTTGTCTCGCCGATCCCGGGGGTGGAGCATGTCGTGACCATCAGCGGCATCTCGCTCCTCGATAATCGCGCCAGTCTCGCCAATGCTGGCGCCACCTTCGTCGTCATGAAGGAATGGGACGCGCGGCTCAAGGAAAAGGGCCAGGATCAGGAATCGATCCAACGGAAGATCAATGGCGCTATGCAGTCGATCCCCGAAGCCTTCTCGTTTGCGGTGCTGCCGCCGCCGATCCAGGGCGTCGGCAATGTGGGTGGATTCACGATGCAGGTCGAGATCCGCAACGGCGATTTCGACTATGACCTTCTGCAAAGTCTCGCCAACACCGTCGTCGCGGACGGCAATGCGCAATCCGGCCTCCAGCGATTGGCCACGACCTTTCGCGCCGGCGCGCCGCAATACTCCGTCGTCGTCGACCGGACGAAGGCGGAGGCGCTCGGAATCACCGTCGGCCAGGTGTTCTCCGCGCTGTCCGGCTACGTCGGCTCGAATTACGTGACGCAATTCAACAAGTTCGGCCATGTCTTCCAGGTCTATACGCAAGCGGACGCGGACAAGCGCGCCACCATCGATGACATCCGCAATCTTAAAGTCAGGGCCGGCAATGGAACGATGACGCCGATCGGCACGGCGATCGAGGTCAGCCAGGTGACCGGACCGCCGTTGATCAGCCTCTACAACCTCTACCCGACCGCAACCGTCGTCGGCTCGCCGGCGCCCGGCTTCAGTTCAGGCCAGGCGCTCGACCTCATGGAACAAGTCGGCGCTCAGGCGCTCCCGACAGGAACCGGCTTCGACTGGACCGCGATGTCCTACCAGGAGAAAACAGTCGGCAACTCGACGTATTACATCTTCGGCTTCGCGATCCTGCTCGTCTATCTGGTGCTGGCCGGACAGTACGAGAGCTGGATTCTGCCTTTCGCGGTGATCCTCGCCGTCCCGATGGCTCTCCTGGGAACCGTCGCCGGCCTCAATATCGAGGGCACGGACAACAACCTTTACACCCAGATTGGCATCATCCTGCTCATTGCCCTCGGCAGTAAAAACGGCATTCTCATTGTTGAATATGCACGCCAACAGCGGGCGGCCGGCAAGCCGATCCTTGACGCCGCAGTCGAAGCGGCGCGGCTGCGCTTCCGGCCGATCATCATGACTTCCTTTGCCTTCATCCTCGGCGTGCTGCCGCTGGTCCTGGCGACCGGCGCGGGCGCTGCGGCGCGGCGCTCGATCGGCATTGCGGTGTTCGGCGGCATGATCGCCTCGACGTGCCTTGTGGTGGTGTTCGTTCCGTCATTTTATGTGATCATGCAGTCGCTCGATGAGCGCAGAAAGCGCAAGCCCGCGGCGCGGGCCGCGCCCCCCTCCCAGCCGGACGTCGTCGCTCCCTCGTCGGCAGTCTGACAAGCGCCGTTCCTAAGGCGTCGCTCGCGACGCCTTAGCGGCTCCCCGGCTCTGGCCTTCGCGCGACGCGGATCCAATACAGACTTGGCGTGTCGAGCGGCGGGGGGATATTCGGACGCCACGGTTATGAGGTGGCTCGGTCTGATGGGCGCGCCCGACAAGCTAAGTTCCAAGAGGCGCGCCGCGTTTGACGCCACTGAAAGGTATTCGATCTCACACCCTCGCGGTGGTATGACAGTCCGCCGCCGACGTGCTAGGGGCCGTCACGGCCGCCGTCTCCGCTCGCCTTTGGCGGCGCGCCGACGCAACAAGGAGCCTTATGTCGAAAGAAGAACTGCTTGAGTTCCCCGGATTCGTCGCCGAATTGCTGCCCAACGCAACCTTTCGCGTCAAACTTGAGAACGACCACGAAATCATCGCTCACACCGCGGGCAAGATGCGCAAGAACCGCATTCGGGTGCTGGCCGGCGATAAAGTGCTTGTGGAGATGACGCCCTACGACCTGACCAAAGGGCGCATTACCTACCGCTTCAAGTGACTTTGACGCTCGAGCGGCGCGACGATCGCTCCGCCGTGCACCTGGGCCCGAGACTCGTGCTGGCGTCCGCTTCGCCGCGGCGGCTCGCGCTTTTGGCGCAGATCGGCGTCCAGCCCGACGCAGTCCTGCCGGCCGAGATCGATGAAACGCCGCGCGCTCGCGAGGAGCCGCGGGCGCTTGCCGAACGACTGGCCTATGAAAAGGCGCTCGCCTCGGCGGCGATCGCAGGCGCCCGCGCGGATCTCGCGCCTTGCCTGACGCTTGGGGCTGACACAGTCGTGGGCGTCGGCCGGCGCATCTTGCCGAAGTGCGAGACGCGCGATGAGGCCGAACTGTGTCTCGGTCTCTTGTCCGGCCGCGGCCATCGAGTTTTTACCGGCCTTGCGCTGGTCACCGGGAGCGGAGCCGTTCGGCGTCGGCTCGTCGAGACCCGTCTCCGGTTCAAGCGCCTGTCGCCCAACGAAGTCGAGGCCTATCTGGCGAGCGCCGAATGGCGCGGCAAGGCCGGCGGCTATGCGATTCAGGGCCTCGCCGGCGCCTTCGTCGAGCGGCTGGTCGGCTCCTATTCCAACGTCGTCGGCCTGCCGCTGGCCGAAACGGTCGCGCTGCTCGGCGGACAGGGCTATCATGTGCACCGGCGCTGGACCGCGAGTTTCGTCCCATGACCGCCAACGACAACAAGCCTGCCGCCAAGCAACCCGCTCTGGACAAGGGCGCCCGGCTCTGCCCGATCTGCGGCAAGCCGCGCAGCGAGCGCTATGATCCGTTCTGCTCCAAGCGCTGCGCCGATGTCGACCTGCACCACTGGCTGAAAGGCAGCTATGTCATCCCGGGCGCCAACGCCAAGCCGGAGCCGGACGACGAGGAGGAATAGGGCTCAAGCCCGGAGGGCCGGGTAAAGCCTGGACGCTCGGTGACAAAAAGCGACAATTTCTTGCCAAGCCGCCTGAGGCTTGATATATTGTTTTTCAGAAAATGCGACAACCCAACGCCTCGTCAATCGACGGCTACGGAGCGCGGAGGATGTGCTCAGCGACCGCGTCACCAATTCTGCGTCGAGCCAAACCGCCATCAGCTCTGTTCGTTGGCCGGCCATGCGAGGAACGGATCGCAAAACGCGGCACAAGCCGTTGACATTGCTCAAAACGGACTCGCAAAGGTGAGCCCATTGGCCCGACAGGCGAAGTCCCTACTACTCGGCCGACCCTAAAGTCCGCCCTCGACGCAGCGAAGAGCGAAGGCGTATTGGCGGG
>DATCEJ010000241.1:0-10071 GCA_036510135.1 Roseiarcus sp.
CGCGATCAAGGACTTCGTCCTCGACGGCAACGAGGGCGTCGACTTCGTGCTGGTGGAAATTGGCGGGACCGTCGGCGATATCGAGGGCCTTCCGTTCTTCGAGGCGATCCGTCAGCTCGGCAACGAACTGCCGCGCCACCACGCGGTCTATGTCCACCTGACGCTGATGCCCTATATCCCGAGCGCCGGCGAGCTCAAGACCAAACCGACCCAGCACTCGGTCAAGGAATTGCGCTCGATCGGCGTCCAGCCGCACATCCTGCTGTGCCGCTGCGATCGCGAAATTCCGCGCGACGAGCGGCGCAAGCTGGGGCTCTTCTGCAACGTGCGCGAGAGCGCAGTGATCGAAGCGCGCGACGCCCCTTCGATCTACGACGTGCCGGCGCTCTACCACGCCGCCGGCCTCGACCGCGAAGTGCTGGCCGCCTTCGGCATCGAGCCCGCGCCCAAGCCCAATATGGGCCGCTGGGACCGTGTCTCGAAGGCCTATCACAACCCTGAGGGCGAAGTGTCGATCGCCGTCGTCGGCAAGTACACAGGGCTCAAGGACGCCTACAAGTCGCTGATCGAGGCCTTGAATCATGGCGGCATGGCCAACAAGGTTCGCGTCAAGCTCGACTGGATCGAAAGCGAGATTTTCGAGGGCGCCGACCCCGCGCCACGGCTCGAAGGGGTGCACGGCATCCTCGTGCCCGGCGGTTTTGGTTCGCGCGGCGCCGAGGGCAAGATCCTCGCGGCGCGGTTCGCGCGCGAGCGCAAGGTGCCTTACTTCGGTATCTGCTTCGGCATGCAGATGGCGGTCATCGAGGCCACGCGTTCGCTCGCCGGACTGACTGAGGCCAACTCGACCGAGTTTGGTCCGACGCCGGAGCCGGTGGTCGGCCTCATGACCGAGTGGCTGCGCGGCAACGAACTCGAACAGCGCCAGGCGGCCGGCGATCTCGGCGGCACCATGCGTCTCGGCGCCTACCGGGCCGACCTGAAACCCGGCTCGCGCATCGCTTCCATTTACGGCGAGACCGAGATTTCCGAGCGCCACCGCCACCGATACGAGGTCAACACCGCCTATCGCGCGCGCCTGGAGGAGAAGGGTCTTCTGTTCGCCGGCATGTCGCCCGACGGCCTCTTGCCCGAGACGATCGAGCTTTCGGACCACCCCTGGTTCATCGGGGTGCAATTCCATCCGGAGCTCAAGTCGAGACCGTTCGAGCCCCACCCGCTGTTTGCGAGCTTCATCGCAGCGGCGAAGGCGCAAAGTCGGCTGGTTTAGGGCGCAAGCTAACGCGGCCGCTCAGAGGCCGCGTTCGGGGCTAACCCGCGGCGTTTATGCCATTGCGCGCCGGCGGGGCCGCGCGCCTAACACTTGAGCAGGCGAGAACAGCGTTTGTAGGGCGATCAGCACTGAGAACGTGATCTGCGCGGTGGCCGCCCAGCGCCGGTCGCGGCCTGGAACGGCTTGACGAACAGCAAACATATTGCGGACCCGAGATGGCCATCGTGACCATGAGACCAAGCAGAAGCTGGGCCCATCTCGAGGCGGCGGGCGTGAAGGCATCAGTCGCTCCGAACGAAGTTCGCGCGGAACGGCGAAGCAAGCCGCGCGCCCGATAGATGCGGAGCTGCTGGACGACGGCCGGACGATCTGGCAAAGCACCGGCGTTAAGGAAGGATGGCCGAGTGGTTTAAGGCAGCGGTCTTGAAAACCGCCGTGGGCGCAAGTCCACCGTGAGTTCGAATCTCACTCCTTCCGCCAGCGAATCACGCAACATATTGAAATATTTGAAAATTTTACGAAATTTTCAGATCTACGCTCCCATCTACGCACACTTAATAGCCAGACCTATCGGACAACGGCGGCGCGCAGTATGCTCAGGAAGGCGCTGATCGAGTAACTCGACGTTGTATCGCCCTCTCCTCCCGCACGGCTGGCAACCGAGCGTCAGCGCCGGCTCGCGGACGTCCGACAGGGTGAAGGCGTCTTTCGGCGTCCTAGGGTGATGCCCAAGCGCTTAGAACATAGAAAGAACGAATTGGCTTCTATCCTTGACCATGACAATGTTGACGGATTAAGCCAGCCTATGTGCGATAATTAACAGGGCGCTAGCCATCGCTTCGGTCAGAAAAATGTCGTCTTTTGGTCGACGCTTGCTCCGGCGCGCGGCGGCTCTGTATGAGCGGTCTAGCGGAGGTGCAATCTTGCGCGCGTTGGTCTGTGCGTCGGCGTTGGCCGTCGTGAGCGCCAACGCCGAAACAGTGACCGTCCAGGGCGTCAACGGGCCGAATGGCCCTGACAATTCCGATCCGGGAGGCTTTGCTGGCAATGGCGTCACAGGCGACCCGGGGACCGCCAGCGCGGGCAATGCCATCGATGCCGTGAACAAGGCCACGGCTATCGGCGGGAATGGTGGCGACGGCGGGGACAACTTCGGCGATGACGGAGACCCTGGCAATGGTGGCAGTGGCGGCGTCGCGACCGCGACGGCGACGAGCAACGTATCCGGCCAGCGGAGGCGGACTCCCTAGCCACCGGAGGGAACGGCGGGAATGGCGGGAGTCAGCTTAACGTCGGAGGCGGAGCGCTTGGAGGCGTAGGCGCCGACGCCAAGGCCACCAGCACGGCCATCAGCGGTTCGGGAAACGCATCGGCGTCCGCGAACGCCACTGGCGGGAATGCCGACGACTTCCCAGGTTCTCCGGGCAACGCGAACGCCTTAGCGACCGCGACGGCGAACGGCGGAGGAAGGGCGACCGCGAAAGCGGTCGCGACAAGCGGAACGTCGACGTTCCCTGAATCCGGGAAAGTGAGCGCAACCGTCTATGCGCAATCGACTTTCTCCTTCAACGGTGTCCGCTCCACAGCCAAGGTGTCGGTCGTCACTGGCGACGATTCCACTCCCAACGCCGCCAACGCCGTCGCCCAGGCCAATCGATCAATTGAGGCCGTCGTCGAGCCGGCCTCGACCGCATACTCCTTCTCTGCCGTCCTACCCCACAAGCCGACGCCACCGCGCTTATCGGCGACGCGAGCAACGTCGCCGATGCGCTGCTAGGCCCGAACGATGAGATTTTCGGGGCGGCCATTCTGTACGAAAGCCTTTTCGGGGCGGAGTCGACGTCGAAATTCGATTTCACTTATGGCGGCGATCTTCTGCTCGGCATAATTTCGCGTGGCGACCTCGACATCACCATCAACGGTGTCATGATTTTCGACGGATTTACGTTCGACGACACGGTTTTCAATCTTAGTAAGATGTGGATCTTCGGACAGAACATCGACCTGTCGATCTTCGGCGACGGAACGTTTGTAATCGGCGGCGCCGTCGAGACCGTGCCGGAGCCTTCGACTTGGACGATGATGGCGATCGGCTTCGCGGGTCTCGGCGTCATGGGCTGGCGCGGATCGCGAAAAACCGCAGCCCGCATTGCATAGCGACAGCAGAAGCGGTTCGTAGGTTTTCTCTGTCCAAAAAAAAGCCCCGCGCGAGCTAGGGGTCTCGGAGGCGGGGCAGAAGAGGGGCGCTTAGGGCTGGGGGACAAGAAAGTAAGCGCGCCTCTTAGCTTCAACACGATCGGCGCCCTATTGTTCCTTCGGTGCAAAAAAGCTCTGTAGGGCGAGACCCCAACGCGCGCCAAGCGCCTGAAGCGGGAGGTCGCCAAACTCAAGGCGGAGCGTGGTATCCTAAAAAAGGCCGCAGCCTTCTTCGCGAGGGATGCGATATGAGGTTCGCGTTCATTGCGAAGCAGCCGGCCATTCATTTGGCCGGTGGCGTGGCTCCGCGAAGCGCGCGGCGTCTCACGGTCGGGCTTCCACGCTTGGCTCAACAGGGCGCCGCGCAAGCGGACCCGCGACGACGAAAAGATCGGCGCGAAGGTGCGGGCGAGCTTCATCGGCAGCGCCAGACTCTACGGCGCTCGGCGTGTCTGGCGCGATCTGCTGACCGACGGCGTCGTTTGTGGCCTGCACAGGATCGAGCGGCTGATGCAGGCTCAGGCCTTTAGGCCGCGGCCTCGCCGGCGTGGCCTGCCGAAGGACGGCGGCCGTCGGTTCGCGTCGGTGATCGCGCCGAATGGGCTCGACCGGGAGTTCTCAGCAGAGCGGCGAACAGTCGGAAATATGCCCAGGGACGGTGCGCCTACTCTCGCGGACGCTCACTCACCTTCAGTATCGGTAGTGCGAGTGCGGCGGATGGGGCCGCTACGCTGTCGCCGGGCTCATAGATCAGATGGCGACGCCGAGCTCACCGACCTTCGTTGGGCGCTCGCCAAGTGCAAGTAGAATGATGATGCCGGAGGCCACTTCGAGTCCGTAGCGGTCCAGGATTTTTGGCCTTCCGGGAACGATCGACCGAGTTGCGCGTTGCAGCACGGGAAGCGCGGGTACGGGCTGAGTTGTGGCGCAGCTATTCCATCCTTATGCCGATACCGCCTTGCGCGTTGCGCTGCTGGGAATCGTCGTTTCGCCTGCATTTCTAGTTGCGGGCGGCTACGCACTCACACGATCGCCGTATGTGACCGGCCAGACCCTTGTGTCTCCGCAGCCGGTTCCGTTCAGCCACGAGCATCATGTCGGCTTTGACGGGCTCGATTGCCGGTACTGCCATTTCGGCGCGGAGAACTCGCGCTGGGCGGGCCTTCCGCCGACCGAGGTCTGCATGACCTGCCATTCGCAGCTTTTCCCTCATGCGGAGGTGCTGGAGCCAGTTCGCGAAAGCCTCACCAAGGACCGACCCATCGCATGGACGCGCGTGCATGCTTTGCCCGACTACGTCTATTTCGATCACTCGATCCATGTCGCCAAGGGCGTCGGGTGCACCACCTGCCACGGCGAGGTCGAACGGATGCCCCTTACCCGGCAGGCGACGCCCATGACGATGGGCTGGTGCCTCGACTGCCACCGCAATCCCGCGCCCTATCTCCGTGCGCCCGACCAGGTCTTCGTGACCGCATGGGCACCGCCGCCCGACCAGAAGCAGGAGGGGCTAAAGCTGATGCGCCACTACGAGATTGACACGACGCATCTCATGGACTGTTCGGTGTGCCACCGGTGATCCGGCCCCCGTCGATCCGCGCCGACCAACTCTCGCGCCGGCATGCCCTGCAACTGCTCGCGGGCGGCGCCGCCTCGCTCGCCACCGGATGCTCGGAACCGGACAAGAACAGCGTAGCGCAGGGCGACAGGACAGAACTTCCCTACGTCCACATGCCGGAAGGTCTGCTTCCGGGCGTGCCGCAGCACTATGCTACCGCGCTGCCACTTGCTGGTTATGGCCGGGGCGTCATCGTCACCGCCTTCGAGGGGCGGCCGACCAAGGTCGAGGGCAATCCGCGTCATCCCGCGAGCCTCGGGGCAACGGATGTGTTCGCGCAGGCGGAGGTGCTTTCGCTCTACGATCCCGACCGATCGCAGGCGATCCGCGCCGCGGGGGAAATCAGTGACTGGCCCGCTTTCGCGAGCGCTTTCCGCGCCCGCCTGCAGGAACATGGGGTGGACAAGGGCGGGGGTCTCCGGGTGCTCACAGGCCGTATCGCTTCGCCGACCCTGCTCGAACAGATGGCGAAGCTCCAGAAAGCACTGCCCGACCTGCGTTGGCACGTCTACGAGCCGACGCAGGGCGCCGAAGGCGAAGCGGCGCGCGCGGTCTATGGAGTAGCGCTGCGGCTCCGGCCCCGCCTGAGCGACGCCGATACGCTGATTGTCTTCGACGCCGATCCGCTCGGACCCGGCCCGGATCAGGTTGCGAATGGCCGCGCGCTGGCGGACCGCCGCCGGCGCGACCGCGCTTCGGCGCGGCTCTATGCTGCCGAAAGCGCCCTTACCCTGACCGGGGCTTTCGCCGACCGACGCATAACCGCACACCCGGACGCGATCGAGGCGATGATCGCCGCGCTTGCCGCAGAACTCGGCGCTTCGATCGCCCGGCCGCAGCTTTCCTCCGGCGCCGGCGAATTCCTGGCCGCCGCCGCCAGGGACCTGAAGGCGCGCCCGGATCGGGCCCTCGTTCTCGTCGGCCCGTCGCTGTCGCCGACCTCAAGAGCGCTTGGCCTGTGGATCAACGATCGACTTGACGGGCCGGTCGACGCCTTCGCGCCGGATGATCGCGCGCCGCAAGCCGGAACGATCGCTGCGCTCGCCGACGCGCTTCGCGGGGGCGACGTCCGGACGCTCGTCGTGCTCGATAGTAATCCCGCCGCGACGGCTCCCGGCGATCTCGGCTTCGCCGACCTGATGGCGCGCGCGTCCTTCCGCGTGCATGCCGGCCTCTATTTCGACGAGACGGCCGCCGCCTCGACCTGGCACGCGCCGACGCCCCACCCGCTCGAATCGTGGAGCGACATCGCCTCGCCTGACGGCGCGGTCAGCCTCGTGCAACCGTTGATCCGGCCATTGTGGCCTTCGTGGAGCGCACACGCGATCCTCGCGCCCATGGCGGGAGAGCCAGACCAAAGCGACTACGAACGCCTCCGCGCAGCATGGCGCGGGCGATGGGGCACGGACGGCTTCGAGGCCCGCTGGCGGAAGGCGCTGGTCGACGGCGTCGTCGAGGATAGGGCGCCCGAGCCGGTGAGCAGGCCAAGGGCGACGCTTCCGAACTGGACTGTGCCTGCTCCGGCCCCCGGATTCGCGGTCGTCTTCGCGCCGGACCCTTCCGTTTTCGATGGGCGTTTCGCCAACAATGCCTGGCTGCAGGAATGCCCACAGCCGTTCTCGAAGGCGGTCTGGGGCAATGCGATCGAGATGGCCGCCTCGGACGCCGGCCGCCTCGACATTCGCGAGGGCGACGAGGTCGAGATCGTCGCGGAGGAGCGGCGGCTCAGTGGCCCCGTCCGGCTCGCGAACGGCCTTGCCCCTGGCGTCCTGCGGATTACGCTCGGCTACGGGCGCACGCGCGCTGGGCGGATCGGCAACGGCCTCGGAATAAACGCTGCAATTCTGCGCGCGAGCGCCTCGCCCTGGATCACGCGTGGCGCGGCGCTCCGGCGCGTCAGCGGCGACGGGCGCCTGTCGCCCGCGGTCGCGGGCCTCTACGCGCTTCCGGGCGAAGCGCGTAAGCTTGCGCCAGAACTTGCGCCCGGCGCCGCTCTGCCGCCGCCCGCGCCAAAACCCTCGTTCAACACACCAACGCCCACTCCGCCGGGCGACCCTTATGCCTGGGCAATGAGTATCGACACCGACGCCTGCATCGGCTGCAACGCCTGCGTCGTCGCCTGCCAGTCCGAGAACAACGTGCCCTCCGTCGGCCCCGACCAGATCCGCATGGGCCGCGACATGCACTGGCTAAGGATCGACGTCTACGATCACGGCGACGGGCAGGCGCCGCGGCCGGTCTTCCAGCCCGTGCCTTGCATGCACTGCGAGACGGCGCCCTGCGAGCCGGTTTGTCCGGTCGAGGCCTCGGTGCATGATCACGAGGGGCTCAATGTGCAGGTCTACAATCGTTGCGTCGGCACGCGCTTCTGCGAGTCGAACTGCCCCTACAAGGTTCGCCGCTTCAACTTCTTCGGCTACGCGGACGGACAGGAGTACGGCGATCTCGGCGATCCTCTGGTCAAGGCCGTGAACAATCCCAATGTCAGCGTTCGCGCGCGCGGCGTCATGGAAAAATGCACCTATTGCGTCCAAAGGATCAGCGCGGCACGGCGCCTCGCGGAACGCGAGACCCGGCTGATTGCGGAGGGCGAGGTCGTCACCGCCTGTCAGGGCGCCTGTCCGACGCAGGCGATCCGCTTCGGCAATCTGGCCGATCCGAAATCGACCGTCTCGGTGCTTCGCCACGACCCGCGCCACTACACGCTGCTCGAGGAATTGCATACGCGGCCGCGAACGACCTATCTCGCGCGGGTGCGAAACGCCGGCCCTGGAGGATCGAAGGCGTGAGCAGCGCCTCGGCCTTCGCCTCCGGTTCGGCGCGCGCCAAAGCCCCGACCCTCTTAGGACCGCTCGATGACCGTGCGGTGACCGATCTCGTCTGCGCGCCGCTTCTGCGGCCGGCGGGCCTGCGCTGGTGGGTCGCTTTTCTCGTCTGCACGGTGGGGCTGATCGCGACGCTTGCGGGCATCTACAAGCTGTTCTCCGCTGGCGTTGGCATCTGGGGCATCAACACCAGCGTCGTGTGGGGATACGCCATCGCGAACTATGTCTGGTGGATCGGCATCGGCAATGCCGGCACCCTGATCTCGTCGCTGCTCGTCCTCACGCGGCAGGACTGGCGCGCCTCGATCAGCCGCTTTGCCGAAGCCATGACGCTCTTTGCCGTATCAATCGCCGGGCTGTTCCCGATCCTCCATCTCGGACGGCCGCTCTACTTCTACTGGCTCGCGCCCTATCCGGCCAGCATGCAGGTCTGGCCGCAATGGCGCAGCGCGCTTGTGTGGGATTTCTGGGCGATCACCAGCTATCTCATTTTCTCGATCATCTTCTGGTATGTCGGCGTCCTGCCGGACTTTGCGACGGTGCGTGACCGCTCGTCGGGCGCATGGCGAAAGGTCTACGGCCTGCTTGCGCTCGGCTGGCGCGGCTCGGCGCGGCACTGGCGCCATTATCGCCGACTTCAAATCACCCTCGCGGCGCTCGCGACGCCGCTCGTCTGCTCGGTTCACTCCATCGTCGGCCTCGATTTCGCCGCGAGCCTCATGCCCGGCTGGCGGGAGCCGATTTTCCCGCCTTACTTCGTCGTCGGCGCCATGTATTCCGGCTTCGCCGTCGTCGTGATGCTCAGCATCGTCATCTCGCGCGGACTGGGCCTCCAGCAACTCATCACCGCGCGCCATTTCGAGGCGATGGCCAAGGTCATGCTCATGTCCTCGGTCGTCATGGGACTTTCTTACGCGAGCGAATGGTTCGCGGCCTGGTACGGCGGCAATCGCGCCGATCGCGCGCTGCTGGTCTACGAATTCACCGGCGCCTACTGGAAGCTCTATATCGCGATGCTCACGTGCAACATCGTCGCGCCGCAGCTTCTCTGGTTTCCGGTGATGCGCGCGAGCGTGCCCGTCCTTGTCGGCGTTTCGATCGGGATTCTGGTCGGCATGTGGCTCGAACGAATTCTCATCATCTGGAATACGCTGTCCTACAGCTTCCTTCCGTCGATGGATCGCATCTTTTTCCCGACCGTCTGGGACTGGCTCTTCCTGTTCGGGCCGATGTTCGTCTTCGCCTGGATGTTCCTGCTGTTCTGCCGCGTCGCGCCGGTCGTGCCGATGCACGACGTGCGGGAACTCCTGCATCGGGAGGGCGCCCGATGAGGGAGGCGAAAGAGCCCGCCTTCGTTGCGGAGTTCCGAAGCCCGTCGGATCTGATCGCCGCTATCCGCCACGCGCTCGACCAGGGATTTCGGCCGCTCGACGCTCTCTCGCCTTATCCAGTCGAAGGGCTCGATGAGGCGCTGCGGCTGCCAAAATCAACGATCCGCTGGCCGATGCTGATTCTCGCGGTCTGCGTCGCCGCGCTGGCTTACGCGCTGCAATACTGGACCGCGGTCTATGCCTATCCGATCCACTCGGGCGGACGGCCGCTGAACAGCTGGCCGATTTTTCCGCTCGTGCCGTTCGAGGTCGGCATTTTAGCGGCCGGCGTCGCGGGCTTTGCGGCCCTGCTCACGCTTTGCGGGCTGCCGCGCGTCAATCATCCGCTGTTCGATTGGGACGCCATCGAGCGGGCGACCGATGACCGCTACTTCCTGCTGGTCGGCGCGCCTGAGGAGGCCTCAGAAAGCCGACGGCTTCGCACGGTCCTCGAGGGCGCGCGGGCGATCCGGGTGCGGGAGCTTTCGCTTTGAGGGCCGCCGCGCTCCTCTTTGCCGTGACCGCTTTGGGCGGCTGCTCGGATCAGTCGATGACCCGCCAACCTCATTACGGGCCGAACAGTCCCGCATCGATCTTCCCCAACGGCTCGTCGGCGCAGACGCCGCCCGAAGGCGCAGTGCCGCAGGAAAGCCTGGCTTACATGGCCGCCGCCGCCGATCCGCCGCCGATCGACATGGCGCTGCTCAGACGCGGCAAAGAGCGTTTCGAGATTTTCTGCGCGCCGTGCCACGGCTTCGAGGGCGATGGAGACGGCGCGGTCGTGCGGCG
>DATCEJ010000242.1:0-2471 GCA_036510135.1 Roseiarcus sp.
CGTTTCTCGATCATGGGCTCGGCGCGGTCGAAGCCGCCTGCGCCGAGGCGCTGGAGGCGGCCATCGCCAGCGGCGACGAGATCCTGACCCCTGCCGGCGCGCCGGCGGCAGCCCGCGCCGCCTCCCAGCATCACGACTCCCGACGCGCTTCGTCTGAAGATCGAACCCGCGGCCGATTGTGGCCGCTACCACCGCATAAGGAAAATCGCCTGATGGAACGCCATGAGATTCTGGAGGCGATGAGCGAACTTAAGCTTTAGGGCATGCGCGCCAGCTTCGACGAGATCGCCGGCAAGGGCCTCGCTCGGCGCGACGAGCTTTATCCGCTGATCGCCAGCCTGATCCTCGCCGAGCGCACCCACCGGCAGGCACGCTCGATCAGCTATCGCATCGCCGGCGCGAAGTTTCCGGTCCTCAAGGACATCGACAAGTTCGTCTTCGCGGACACGCCGGTAGACGAAGGCCAAGTTCGCGAACTAAACCTCCGGCGCCTTCCTCGACGCCAAACGCAACGCGATCTTCATCGGCGGTACGGGCACGGGCAAGACTCACCTTTGCATCGCCGTGGCGTCCGCGGTCATTCGCGCCCGCGCCAGAGGGCGTTTCTTCAATCTCGTCGACCTCGTCAATCAGTTCGAACAGGAAAAGGCCGCCGGCCGCTCGGGTCGACTATCGGAGAACCGGCTGCGCTATGATCTCATCGTCATCGACGAACTCGGCTATCTCCCGTTCACCAACCCGGCGGTCCGTTGCTGTTCCATCTGATCAGCAAGCTCTATGAAAACACCTCGCTGCTGATAATGACCATCTCGCCTTCGCCGACTGGCCGCAGGTGTTCGGCGGCGCCAAAATGACGACCGCCATGCTCGACCGCCCGACGCACCACTGCGATATCGTGGTCGTTCGACCTCTATCATCGACGCGAATGAAAGGTGGCACTGCGCGTGGCATCTCCTGGGAGACAGTGTAAAACTGCCGGAAATGGCAACCGGCCAAGACGAGCTCGACCGTTCTGCGGCTCAGATTCGTAGCCCTGAGGTTTGCCGAAGGTCGCCTTTGGGTTGATGGCCGCCAAGCGCGATTCGGTTCTGACCCTAAAGTATCGCTCTAAACGCCAGCATTGCGTGCCTAACTCGCCCCCTCGCTTTACTTCGCGGCTGGCCCCGAGCCGCTCGCGGCGTAGCCGTTGCGGGTCGACATCTGTTCGCCGACGTCCTTGAAGGTCTTGTCGTCGTCGCCGAGTTGAACCGTCGGCATGCAAGTGGGATCGCAGGCGTAGGAAATCCTGGAACTTCCGCTTTGCAAGAGCAGCACGGTTTTGGACGGCAGAACCTGGATTTGCTCCTCCTCGATCAGCGTTCCGGTCGCGTCGATCGCGATCAGGTTCGTCTGGCCGAAGCCTTTGCCGGTGATGACCATCGTATTGTTGTTCTTGAGCATGGTCACGTCCGCGATCATGGGGTTTCCGACAATGAGCGTCGCTGTGGCCTCAGGCAGCCGGGCGATCTTGGCCTGGTCGAGAATGACCGCGATCATGCTCGTATCCGCGCGAGCGGGCGAGGCGCCGGCGGCGAGAACGAAGGCGACAGCAAGCCAAAGGCGCGACGACATCGGAGCCCTCTCGAGGTCGGGAGACTAAGAGGCTATTTCGCTCGCCAATGATGAAGAAAGTCTCAACATACCGGGCGCTTCCGTGCGTCACGCGGCCGAGAAAATAGCCGCTCCCTCGTCGGCCGCTAAGGACGTCGGAAGCGACCGCCGCCGGCTAACGGCCTTAAGCGTCAAAAGCCGGCGAGTTCGTGGACCATCTTGGTGAAGCGGCGCCGCTCGTCGAGGGTCAGATTGGCGGTCGCGACGTCGAGGCCGTCGTCTTTAAGTCCGGCCGCCTTGGCGAAACTGTTCCAGGCGGCCGCCTTGGCCATATCTTTCGGCAGCGCTTCGCCGGTAACGTAAAGATGAGCGACCCGGTTCTGGGCGATCGGGTTGCCGCGTGAGGCGGCGGTGAGGAGGATCTTCGCCGCCTCGGCTTCGTCCTTCTTTACGCCCTCGCCGTTGAACAGCATGATCGCATATTCGACCTGGGCGGCAATAATGCCGTCGTCGGACGCGCGCTTGAGCCAACGAGTCGCTTCGCCAATGTTCTGCGGCGCGCCTTTGCCGTCGCGCAGCATCACGCCGTATGAATAGGCCGCGTCGTCGTCGCCTGCGTTCGCAGCGCGCAGGAAATATTGCGCCGCCTGATTATAATCCGGCGTCTTGCCGTCCAGGCCCTGGAGCGCCATGACTCCAAGATTGTAGAGCGCGCCTGGATGATTCTTGGCCGCAGCGCGCTCGAACTGCACCTTGGCGGCGGCCGGATCTTTCGTCACGCCCTTCCCGCCCTGAATCAGTATCGCTCCGAGTTCGTAAGCCGCCTGGGGATCGCCGAGATTGCTGGCGAGGCGGTACCAGCGCGAAGCCTCTTGATCGCT
>DATCEJ010000243.1:0-10287 GCA_036510135.1 Roseiarcus sp.
AAGCGTCGCGGAGGCAGTCGTCGATCGCCCGGTCCGCGCGCTGGTCCTACGAGCGGGACGCATCGCGGCCAAGCAAGGCGCCGCCTCCGGGCCGCTAAAGGACGTGACGGTTGGCTGATCGACGCCGTCGCGTTGGAGGCGCATCGCACGTGCTCGGAAGCCCGGCCGATCCAAGCCTATCGCGACACGGCCAGGAAGTGCGGCGCCTCCCCTGGTCAGTGGGCTACAGGTCGGGAGACGAGCACGGCCGCAGCGCGCGCTTCCTTCTGGGCGAATTGCGGGTGTTGTTCCGCGCTGACCAGATAGAGGCTGAGCCACACCGCAACGATTGCGCCCAATGCGACCGCTACGGGAATCAGGCTCCGATCATGGGGCAGATAGGCGCGGTAGAACGCCGCATGTTTGCCGATGCCATCCATCATGGCCTCCATCAGAACCCCGTCCATGTTCCCGCCGATGGTGCTCCTTTCTGAAGACGCCTCTCAGGCGGGATGAACTTTAACCATGTCGCAGGATAGAGCGCTGTGATGCGCGTCACAGTGTGATCTGCGCCGCACGCGGGCGATACCCATCCAGCGCTGTGCGCGGGTCTTCTCGGTGTGATGGCGCCGTGATTCTGCGCTGGCGGCTACGGCTGAAAGTTGCCGGCCTGGTTCATCCAGGCCGACGCCTGAACCAGCCGCGCGCGAGCTCCGCGGCCAGTCTCTTTTCAGCGTCCACCCGCTGCGCTTGTTCAACCGCCATGTCGGCTGTCATCTGATCGACCCTCGCCGACATCCGATCAGCCAGAGTCCGTTCGACGGCAAGATCCGACGCATGCCGCGCCTCACGTGTGGCAAATTCGGCCACCTGCTTTTCGGCGCGAAGCTCGGCGGCCGTAAGCTGTGTCTTGAGCGTTTCGACATGGGCTTCGAGCGCTCGGATAATCTGATTGGACAACGCGCGTTCATCCGGATCGCGGAGACGATGAGCGCGGCCATCAATCCGAACGCCATCGTTCCAACCTTCCGGTGGCCGAATCCGTGTTCGCTTGTTATTTCCAAGCGTCTTTTGCCAATGGCCACGCTTCGCCCGCTGACGAACCGCCTCCGTCGACACGCTCAACAGTTCCGCCGCCTGCCTGTAAGTAAACCAGTCGCCCGCCAAATTGTCCCCCGTCGTTAGACGTCGGACTGCGCCATCAGGGTGCGACGCAGCAAGGACTTTAGTTCATCGCGGTCTCGTCGCTCAAGAGTCAGCGAACACATATCTGAGTCGTCCCGCAGCAACCATTTCAATGATCGCAATCATGCCGCTGTTTGATTTCACTCAACTCGCGAGCGCATGGGCAACGCCAGCGACGATCGGGAACACGTCTATCAGACTGATGACTTGACGGAAGCGGCGATCTCGGCCGCGACGCGATCGGACGATCGGAACCTTTTGGTAACCCTAATGGTTAGGTAGGCAGCGTGATCCTCGTGCGTCCCTTGGCTGATCATAGGAGCATTCATGTCACGAGCGCCTCTCGTTTTTTCTGCTGCGGCCATATTTTGCGCCTCGACGTTCCTCGCCCTGGTTGACGAGGGAAGCGCCATTTCGAGCGCAGCAAAGCGCAGTGAGATCGCCGCGCTGCAAAAGTCCGCCGCTAAAAAGCAGGCCCATGAATACCGGTTGTACCGGCACTATCGCGGCTATGACGAGGCGCCGTCGGCGATGATCGTTTCGTCTCATCCGGCCTGACATCCTTCCGCCTTCTCGTTTGACTACACACCGCATCGAACCGGTCCCTTGCATTGGACTGACGCGGGTCTGGCTTGCGATCGAACGACTGTGATAACGCCTCATGCAAATGGTCTGATTTGATCGGGGAGCGCGCGAACCTGCGGCGCCTCCTCGCGGCTGTCGTTCTTGCGACGTTCGCGTCAGCCGGAGCTTCCGCCGCCCAAGACGTGCCGGGGAAGGACGCTTCCCGGGCTCCAGCCCAACGCGCCCAAGTGGCGCTTGAACAGATGACCCGGCAGGAAAAGCTGTCGCTGGTCCACGGCGTGATCGCGGCGCCGTGGGGCGGCAAGCCCAAGCCGGACGGATCGATCGGCTCGGCGGGTTACGTGCCTGGCATACCGCGCCTTGGCATTCCGGCCCTACAGGAAACGGACGCGGAGCTTGGCGTCGCTAATCCTGGAGATGTTCGTCCGGGCGACACGGCGACGGCGATGCCATCCAATCTCGCTCTCGCCTCGACCTGGGACCCGGAAATGGCGCGGCTTCAGGGCCAATCGGTCGGCGCGGAGGCGCGAGCGAAGGGCTTCAATGTGCTTCTTGGGGGCGCCGCGAATCTCATTCGTGACCCCCGCGGCGGGCGCAATTTCGAATATTTATCCGAGGATCCCCTACTCACCGGAATCATGGCCGGCAGCATGATCGAAGGCGTGCAAAGCCGTCACATCATCTCGACGATCAAGCATTTCGCGCTCAACGCGCAAGAAACCGACCGGGTTGTCCTCGACGCGCGCATTGACCCGGCCGCGTCGCGCGAATCCGACCTGCTCGCGTTTGAGATCGCCATCGAACGCGGACGCCCGGGCAGCGTGATGTGCGCCTACAACCAGGTGAACGGAAGCTATTCTTGCGAAAACGACTGGCTCCTCAATGAGGTGCTGAAGACGGATTGGCGCTATCCCTATTTCGTCATGTCCGACTGGGGCGCAGTCCACTCCGCGGCTCGCTCGGCCATCGCTGGCCTCGACCAGGAATCCGGAGAGCAACTCGATACGGAGAATTTCTTCGAGGGCCCTTTGTCGGAAGCAATCGCCGACGGCAAAGTCCCCGACACAAGGCTTGACGACATGGCGCGGCGTGTTTTGACTTCGATCTTCGCGCATGGCCTCGCCGATAAAACAGACGTCTCCGAACCTGTCGATCTTGCTGCAAGCGACCGGACAGCGCTTGCCATTGCCCGCGAAGGAACGGTTCTCTTGAGGAACCAGGGGCTTCTGCCGCTCCCGTCCGATACGCGCAGCATCCTCGTGATCGGAGCTCATGCCGACCGCGGCGCGCCTTCGGGTGGCGGCTCTTCGCAAGTTGTCCCACGCGGAGGAATCGCGGCCAAAGAACAGGTGGGCGAGAATCGAGCGATGGTCTTCGACCCGGGGTCGCCACTCAACGCGATCCGTCTTCAGTTTCCGCGCGCCAGGGTGGATTTCGACGATGGCTCGTCGCCAGCGCGAGCGGCGGAGGCCGCAGCGAAAGCTGATGCGGTCATCCTTTTCGTTGATCAATACATGACCGAAAGCGCAGACGCCCAGAGCCTAAATCTGCCGGGCGGGCAAGATCGCCTTGTCGACGCTGTCACCCGCGCCAATCCGCGCACCGCGCTCGTGCTCGAGACAGGCGGCCCCGTGCTCATGCCCTGGCTCGAACAGACAGCCGCAGTTCTCGAAGCCTGGTACCCTGGCCAGAAGGGCGGCGAGGCGATCGCCGAAATTCTCTCCGGCGCCGCGAACCCTTCAGGACGCCTGCCGGTCACGTTTCCGGTCAGCGAAGATCAATTGCCGCACCCGAAGATTCAGGGCGATCCGAACGGCGCGCCGATTGGGCCTGTCGGACGAGGCGGCCATTATGGCGCTATCTTCACCGCGACCTACGATGAAGGCGCAGCGGTCGGTTATAAATGGTTCTTCGCGCGGACCGAGCAGCCATTGTTTCCTTTCGGCTTCGGCCTTTCCTACACCAGCTTTGCTTTGAGCGACCTCGCCGTGAACGCCGCCGGGAGCGCGGTGACAGCCCATGCGGCGGTGCGGAATTCCGGCCAACGCGCCGGAACGGCGATCGCGCAATTCTATCTCACCGGACCGAACGGCGCGAACATTCCGCTTCGCCTTGTCGGGTGGGATCGGGTCGGCCTCGCTCCCGGACAACAGCGGCAGGCCGCCGTCGCCATCGACCCGCGACTGCTTGCCACGTTCGACGAGAAAGCCAGGAGGTGGCGGATCCAACCCGGCGTCTATGAGCTTGCCGCAGGATTCGACTCAGAGCATCGCGCGTTGATCGCAAACTTCCGTCTTCAGCCGGACAGTTTGCCGCCTTGAGGGAATCCAACCTTTTCGTTCTCGCCCAGATCCATCCGCTGCCCCGAGGCGATCGCCGCCACCAATTTGACCGCGGTGACAACCTTTCCAGACCCTTCCCAGAACTCGGCGCTCTCCGGGGTGACACGAAGCACTCTGATGCGCGGATCGTTCGGATCATTCCAGAAGGCCTTGTCGTAGACCGACCAGTATTTCTTGACCCGCTCCCTGTCGTCGATCATATCTGCGTGGCCTGAAATGGACACGTATTTTTGACTCTTGATGTCCGATAGAGCGAGGCAGACCGACTGGTTGCGCCGAACTTCTTCAGCCTTCGGAGTCTCAGCGTCGGTCAAGAAAAAGATCGCGCCTTCTTCTCGAGCCGGACGAACGGCCATCGGCCGGGCCCGCATGTTTTGACCCCGACCTTCATCAGTGACGACCATCGCAATGGGGATGTCCTCGATCAGCTTCCAGACGTGATCGATATCCGATGCGCCATCAGCCATTGTCGCTCGTCTTCTGATTGATTGTTTATCGAGCGGAACCGGGTTAGCCCGGTTCCGCCCCGACTTTCACGCTTAGCTCTTGCTGGCGGTCCACTGCCCGTCGTATTTGAACTCCGGCGCCGACTTAAGCTGATCCTTGGTGGCGTTCATGGTCGCCTTCCAGGCTTTCTTCTGTTCGTCGTATGAAACCATGACCGATCCCGGATTGACCGCGACGTAATGCGTGCCCATGCCAAGGAAGCCGCCCACAGACAGAATGTATCCGGTCATCTGCTTCGATGAGTCGAAAGCGATGTCCTGGATCTTGCCGATGTCGTTGTTCTGACTGTTATAGATATCGAGTCCGACCACGTTCGAGCTCAGCATGTCGGCGCTCTGCACCTGGATGAAATTTGGCCCCTCCGCCGGCACAGGCTGAGCGGCGGTCTTTGCCGGAGCCATAGGGGCTGGGTTCACCACCGCGCCTGGCGTGGTCGTGTTCATTTTGTTTTGGTCGGTAGTGGTATTTTGCGCGAACGCGCTGGCTGTTCCAAGTGCGGCAATCGCCGTCGCGGCGAATAGAAATTTGCGCATAAGCTGTCTCCTCGAGTCTAAATCGCGTGTACTGGAAACTCGACCGAACGTGGAAATGTTCCCAATTCGACTATCCCCTGCGCTTTAGACTAACGCACCCCCGCCGGCCCGCTCTGCCAAGCGTCAGCGGCCTCCAGCAGGCGTAAAGAGCTTGCAATCGTCTAGCGGGACAAGGGGCCTTTTCAGATGTGGTACGGCCCGACTCCGCCGGACAACGCCCCGACAAGCCATAGAACAATAATAATGATGATCACCAACCCGAGGACCCCGCCGAGTCCAGCCCCGCCGTATCGTCCGTGAGCATAATAACCGCCCCCGCCGCCCAACAGAACGATGATAACAATGATCAGCAAAATCGTCATCATGATGCATTTCCTTCTTCTTGAAGTGGGGATTAAGCCGCGATTGCCGCGTGTTGCCTGATTTCTTCCGTCACCACGGTGAAGCGCGTAAGCCTGTGGGAGCCAAAAGTCGCGATCATCGGGATATCTGCGGCGTCGCGGCCCCGCGCGATCAAGATGCGACCAATCCTGGGCTGATTGTGTCGCGCGTCGAAGGTGAACCATCGATCACCGAGAAAGACTTCGAACCAGGCGTTGAAATCCATTGGCGCCGGGTCCGGCGGTACGCCGATGTCGCCGAGATAGCCGTTGCAGTAACGCGCCGGGATGTTGAGGCAACGGCACAACGCGATCGCCAAATGGGTGAAGTCACGGCAAACGCCAACCCCCTCTGAGAGGGCCTCGTTGGCGGTCCGCGTCGGCCGCGCTTCGGGATAGCTGAATCTGAGGCGCCCATGAACGAAGTCGCAGATCGCCTGTACGCGGGCCCAACCCCCGCTGATGCTTCCGAAGTTCGCCCACGCGAAATCAGATAAAAGTTCCGTCTCGCAATATCGACTTGGCCGAAGGAACGGCAACGTAACAGGCGGCAGGTTCGAGACCGGAATTGCTCCCGCTGCAGTATCGACATCATCATGACGGCCGTCGGTTCGAAAGACGCCCTGAAGGCGCAGCGTTGTCGTGCCAGCCGGGGCGGCAATTCGTCTGACCACATTTCCGCTGTCGTCGACAAACCTTTGGGCGTCGATGATGGGCTCGAGTTCGAGTTCGGTCTCCTCCGCGATGCCGCTCCGAAACTCGGAGTGAACGTCCATCATGGAAAGAAATGTCGTCGGCTGTGCGAAATCGACCGCGATATCGAAGCCGTAGCGAATATCCATAAGAATTTCCTCCAAGCGCAAGCCAGCACGATGCGCTCGCCGCGACGCAAACGAGTGGAGTCCTGGATTTGTTCCCCTCGCGCTGCGCCGTGCGGCGAACGCCCGGGCTTTACGGTTCGTCTTTCGCGCGCACGGCCGCGAGAACGGACCCCGCGTCGGCAGGCTCAGCCATTTCCCGCGCTTGCAGATCGTCCCGGTCCTGAACATGGGGACTATCGCGGCGCAGTTCCTCCAAAAGCTGAATAACCTTGGCGATCTTATGTTCGCTTAAGATCGCGAGTTCGAGCGTCAAGGTGTCGCGATGCGCGTTCAGTTCATCTTCGTGCTTTTGGGCGACGAGCACGAGCATGACAACAAAGAGCGAGAAGATGGACGCAACAGCTTCCAGCCAGGGAAAGGGCGGTAGGTCGATAGCCTCAAAGCCGAGCCCGCCGGCGATCAGATTGGCGACGATCCACAAGACGACCAAGAATCCAACAAAGGCTACGAACCACGGCCGCCCCATGACAGCCGCGATACGGTTGATGGCTCTTTGTGAACTGGTGGTCTTGTCACGGTGATCGGAATGCAGCTCCGAAACAGACCGCACCGCCTTGCCTACGTGGTCCGGAAAGTTCGCCTCCGGAGAATCATCTGTCATCCAGGCTCAGATATGATCGAGAGAGACCGGTGAGACTCCATGAGCCTCACCGGTATGCCATATTGTTTACGCCTTACTTGTGCGATTGGCTCCTGCTGTGCGCCATCTCGGAATGTTCGCGGGCCGTTTTTGATTGGCCCTGAGCCTTCGTCGATTCTTCGTTACCCTTGGCGTGTTCGCCTTTGCCGTGGTGTTCGGCGGCCGTCCTATGGCTCTTAGCGGCGGTTTCGTGAAGTTCGGCCGCCTTGGTATGGGCTTCCTTCGGCATGCGCATTTTCCTTCGTTTAAGTTAGGATGCCTGAAGTGAACGCCGTGAGCCTCATCATCGTTCCATCCCAGTTGGATCCTTCCCACAACAAACTCCTCCGCGGCTAAGGGCGGCTGGCCCTTCGGAACACCAGCAGCGCGAAGGCGTTGGAAGCCGGTAACCCCGCTAGCCCCACGCAGCGCGAAGAGAATTGGATGCTTGGCTGGACGATCGCCTTTCTTATCGTTGCTTTGATTGCTGGCGCGCTCGGCTTGGACGCGACCGGAGCGGCGTTCGCCGCGGCGAAGATCATATTCGTACTGGCTTTGCTTGCGTTCCTCATTTCTGCCGTTGTCGAGGCGGCCCGCCGCGGAGCGCCGTAATCTGGATCGGTCCCGGGTAAAAAAAACTTAATGCTGTCAGGAACAAACTGGCAGGCTGTCCGTTTGAAGACGCTGGGGATGCTCATTATGAATGCCGCGCGCGTGACCAAATTTGAGAAGCTGGGCCCTGCGCCCGATTTGCCGGTCGAGTCTGGCGCTGAAGCTGTGCAAGCGATCGGGCGTGCGCTCGAAGCGCATTATGCAGACCTGGTTCAGGCGCCGTTGCCCGACAAGTTCTTGCAGTTGTTGGCTCGTCTTGGGGATGACAAGAGCGTCTTGAAGGCTGCAGGGAAGCGCGATGCCCTCGGCTAGCTTCAAGGACGAGCTGCTCACGGAAACGAGGAACCTTCGCGCGTTTGCGATTTCTTTGTCCGGCTCGGTTTCGCTCGCCGACGACCTGGTTCAGGAATCGCTCCTGCGGGCGTGGAGCAATTCAGAGAAATTCCAGCCGGGGACCAGCCTGAGGGCTTGGTTGTTCACCATCCTGCGCAATATCTACTACTCCAATTATCGAAAGCGCTCCCGCGAGGTCCAAGACAGCGATGGCTTGTATGCGCGCCGCCTCACCGTCCCTGGCGACCAGGAAAGCCATCTCGACCTCGAAGATTTTCGTAACGCGCTGACTAAACTCCCTGCCGAGCAGCGGGAAGTGTTGACGCTGATCGGCGCGACCGGCCTCTCGTACGAGGAAGCTGCAGTTGTGTGCCAAGTGGGTATCGGCACAATCAAAAGCCGCCTCAGTCGCGCCCGCGCCAAGCTGGTGGAACTCTTGCAACTCGACGAGGACCCTCAGTCGCCGGTCGAGCGCAAGGTCCGGCGCGCAGGCTAGCGCCGCCCCTGTCGTTGCGCAGGCTGCCGCGCCAATACGGTTTTTATTGCCGCCATCAATGTGCCGGGAGAGGCGGGCTTCTCGACGATCAGCGCGTTCCTCCATTCGATCAAGCTGGGTTCGTTAGGCGACAGCCCCGTATGAAGAATGAAGGGCACGTTTCGGCGTGCGAGACGACGTGCGAGCGGCGTCACCGTATCTGCCCCAAGACTGAAATCAAGAACCGCCACCGCGAAGTCGTCGGCGTCGGCGCGCGCCATCGCCTGGTCGAGAGTATGACACACATCCACGACGACGGCGCCCATACCGGCGAGCGTGTCTGACACGTCCATCGCCAACAGCAAATTGTCTTCCACCACGAGCACCGTGACGCCGCTCAATGGATTATTATCGTTGATCGACTGAACCATCGTCTTTCCGATCGTTGGCGGCAACAACATCAGGTGTTGTTAGCTAAGCCAACGGCCGCGGAACGCGCATGTTCCGCTGCGAGAGGCCACCGGGTTAACAGGCTTACTCATGCGTTAAGGCCCGCTCGCCCCGCGCCGCGATCGGAAGTTGTAGGCATGGTAATTCCGACCGCCAATCGCCCGGGCCGGCCGCCCCGGCGGAGTGCGCGCCTAGCGCGAGGAACTTTCATCGCGGCTATGGGTTAGCGACAAGCGTTGCCGCGCAACTTAGGAGGATAGGCCATGCCGCAAGGAGACAAATCGAAATACACCGAGAAACAGGACCGGAAAGCGGAGCACATCGAGCAGAGCTACGAGAGCCGCGGCGTTCCGGAGAAGGAGGCTGAGCGTCGCGCCTGGGCCACAGTCAATAAGGACGACGGCGGCGGAAAACGACCAGGCGGATCGGGCCGGGGCAAATCGACCGGCCATCCGGCCGCGCGCAAGGGCGGGAAGATCGGCGGCGCCGCGTCGGCTGCGCGATCGCCTGCGAGCCGATCTGCGGCAGCGAAAAAGGCCGCCGCCACGCGTAAGCGAAACGCCGCCCACGCGGCCCACTAGAACCGAGGGCGAACATGACTGACCGCGACGAACGTATCCGTCAGATTGCCTATTTCGTGTGGCTCGACGCTGGCTCGCCCGAAGGCGAGGCGGAGCGCCATTGGCTCGAGGCCGAGGGCCTTATCGAGCCCGATCCTGTCGAAGGGAAGACTATCGAGGGCGGCGCCTCGGACGGCCCGAAAAAGCCATTGCCCTCTTTAACGGAAACAGCGGACTCGGACTGACCTCAAACCGATTTTTCGGAGACGAATGGTCAGGATCAATGTCTTTGGCCCTTGATCCTGGCCAGTTGACGCGTGCGTCTTGCGCCGTGCTGCCTTAACCTCATCCTGTTCGCGCTGCCAACGGGACACGTTTGATGACCTTCCTCCCCTCGAAAATTCCTCTCATTCAGGCGCCGATGGCCAGCGCGCAGGGCACGGACCTGGCGATCGCCGTCTGCCGGGCCGGCGGGCTTGGCTCATTGCCGGCGGCCATGCTCACGCCCGACCGCCTGCGCGAACAGATCGCCACCGTCAGGAATGCGACGAGCGCGCCTTTCAACGTGAACTTCTTTTGCCACGCTGAGCCGGCGCCCGATCCGGAAATCGAGGCGCGCTGGCGCAAGCGGCTCGCCCCCTACTATGCCGAGGCTGGCGTCGATCTCTCCGCCGTTCCTGCCGGGCCGGTCCGCGCACCCTTCGACACGGCGCTATGCGCAGTGATTGAAGAGACGCGGCCGGCGGTCGTGAGCTTTCATTTCGGCTTGCCGCCCCCTGCGTTGGTTTCCCGCGTCAAAGCGGCCGGCGCGCTGATCCTGTCTTCCGCCACGACCGTCGCCGAGGC
>DATCEJ010000244.1:0-4061 GCA_036510135.1 Roseiarcus sp.
AACACCGGTTTTGTCTTTGTCTGTCCGATTACCTCCCGTGTTCGACCCTTTCCCACGAGCGTCGTCCTGCCCGAGGGACTGCCGATCGCGGGCGAAATCCTGCTCAGCCACCTGCGCAGCATCGACATTCACGCCCGCCCTATCCGTCCAGTCGGAGCCGCCGTCCCGGCGGAGACGGCCCGGCAAGTTCGGGCCAAGCTGGCCGCGCTGACCGCCATCTAGATCCCGGCGCGCGCGAGGCTTCCGCTGCGCCAACAAAGCGCGATCGCCTGCTGCGCGCGCTCAGACGACGTCGCGCTCCGGACGGTCGAACGCCGCCAGCACGGCGAGGATCAACGCTGGCGCCAGGAGAACCCAGGCGCCATAGCGGGGCGTTGCGGCGCCCGACAACATCGCGCCGGCCAGGAAGCCGATCCAGACTCGGGCCAGGAGCAGCGCCCGGCGCAGCTGGGTGTCCCACGGGCCCCGCGCGTCTCGCAGAGGCGCGCGCGTCAAGGCAAGCGCCAGGCTTGATCCGACGCGGCTCAGGCTTCCCGTCACGAAGGCAAGGCTCACTGGCTGCGCGCCGACGTGCGAGAGCGCGCAGTTCATGATTCCCATTGCGAAACTGATGGTCGGAATGTGAGCGCCGGCGTCAACGAAGCCGAGCCGCCAGAAGACGACGACAGCCGTCAGCGCGGCCGCGACCGCGCCAAACACCACCCCTCGCCCCTGGCGCCCCGCGCATTGCGTCAGCAAGGTTCCGGCGAACGATCCGCCGACGAAGAACAGGATGGCAAGCGCGGAAAGCGCGGCGGCGGCGAACGCGCCCTGCCCGGCCAGGTAGCCGGCCTGGGTGGTGTTCCCGCTCATGAACGACACGTAGACGCCATAGGTGATGAAGCCATAGGCGTCGATGAAGCCGGCGATCGTGGCGAGAGCGGCGGCCAGAAGCTCCGCGTTTCGAGTACGGGTTTGCAGCGAGCGGTCGACGGCTCGATCGAGGACGGAGGGACCCCCCGCCGGCATGGTCTTTCTGAGTTCATCGGCCATAATCGCACTTCAAGCTGTTCGCTATGATCCCGCAAATCAGCCGGATCATAGCCGACGCGGCGGAAGGCTTCGAATGAGCATTTGGCTCCGCGTCGGCTCAAGCGACGCCGTGGATCGACCGCGTCCTGCCCTCTCACAGTCTGGAGCCCGAGCAACTGGCGCCCGAAATCGTACGTCTCATCACCCGCATGTTTTCCGCGTTGGCTGACCGTCCGGCTTGACCCCGCGGGCGTTTGCGCCGCAAGCTGCCGGCGCCGCGTGTGTGACAAGTCCGCCCCAATCGAGCGCCGGGCGCGATGCGGGCGGCGAGGGAGGATCTGATGGCTGAGAGCGTTTACAAAGTCATTGAGCTCGTGGGCACGAGCTCGGAGTCCTGGGAGAAGGCGGCCGCGGCCGCCATCGAGCGCGCATCGAAGAGTCTACGAGACCTCCGGGTGGCGCAAGTTCTCGAGCAGGACCTGGTGATCGAGAAGGGCAAGGTCGAAGCCTATCGCACCAAGCTCAAAGTGTCCTTCAAGTACGAGGGCAAGGACTGAAGGGCGGGCCCCGCGTCTCGACAGGTTGCCGCGCCAGGCACGGCCTGAAGCGAACACGAGCGATGAGTGCTCACTCATGACCTACGTTCGCAGTGAAAACCGATCCTTCCTTGTAGCCCCCTGATATTTCATTTAGGTTTTAACTCGGCGGCTGACTGTTCCGAGGGGATGGACCGTGGGGACCGTGAGCGTGTCCCAGGCGGGGACTGACAGAACGCGAAAGCGCATTCCGGAGATCGACTTTTGGCGTGGGCTCGCGCTGATCGTCATCTTGGTTGATCACGTCCCCTGGAACGGCCTCGACTCGCTCACGCCACGGAACTTCGGCTTCTCCGACGCCGCAGAGGCTTTCGTTTTCCTATCGGGCGTGTCGGTCAGCTTTGCCTATGGGCCAACGCTCCAGAAAGCTGGCTTCGGGAGGCTCGTCGAACGATGCGCGACCCGCGCCGCCAAGCTTTACCTCGTCCAGATCGTGTTGGTCGCCTTCAGCATCGCGATCCCGCTTGCCACCGCCGCAGCCGTCGGTGATCAAGCCGTAGGATGGGGAATTTCTCGTTTTGTCGATTCTCCCGTCTCATCGCTCATCGGCGCCGTCTCGCTCGCCTATCAGCCCAACCTTTCTAACGTTCTGGCGCTCTACGTGGTTTTGATGCTTTGGGCGCCCGTTGTTATTTTTTTGGCGTCACGCAGTGCCGCTTGGACGCTTCTTGCGTCCATTGCAATTTACGTCGTGGGACGCGGGCGCGTCGAGGTGGACGGCGATGGCTGGTACTTCAATCCCCTTGCTTGGCAGCTTCTGTTTGCGATTGGCGTCATTGGCGTCTCGAGGTGGCGTAGCGGCTTGCCACGACCGCAAGGTCGCCTGGTCGTGCTGGCTCTGGCCATCATCCTTGGCGGCGCCGTCTTGTCTATAAGGACGGCAGGTCTAAGAGCGACCGCTTTATCCTACCTGGATCTCGACAAACACGACCTTGGCGTCGTGCGGCTCGCGCATTTTCTGGCGCTCGCCTACGTGATTTCGACCGTTGCGATCGTCGAACCCTGGGCGACGCACATGAGAGGAATCGTCAACAGCCGCATCGGGCAATCTCTTCGGGGCATGGGCCGCAACAGCTTGCTGTTCTTCGCGCTCGGTGCGGTCGCGAGCGCCGGAGGGCGCTCACTGATGGATGCGGCCCATTTCTTGGCGGCGTCCAATCTTTCCGTTCATCTCATAGGCTTTGTTTACACGACGGCGGCGGTCATCTTTATGTTTGCGTTGGTCAATCGAATGGCAACGCCGCTCGGGCTTTCCATCGAGAAAAGCAATCCTGCGACTCAGATGAACTCGCTCCCGCCGGAAGTGAACAAAGGCGCCGTCCCTTAGGCGACGCATCCGACCGCGTCGCCATGGGCGCGAATGAGCGCCTATTACGAACTGGTTGCGCTCGCCGGTTTCACACGCGCGCGCCCCGACTATGCCATCGACAGCGTCGAGATCGATGGCGCGCCCGTTGCGATCGAGGAGCGCGGGGTCCACTGGACGCCGTTCTGCCGGTTGCTCCGCTTCCGGAAAACAGGCGGCGAGGATGATCCGAAAATCCTTTTGATCGCGCCCATGTCGGGGCATTTCGCCACGCTTCTGCGCGGCACGATCCGCACGCTGTTGCGCGACCACCAGGTTTTCATCGCCGACTGGATCAATCCGCGCAACGTCAAGCTCGAGCACGGCGGCTTCTCGCTCGAGGACTATACCCAGCATATCATCGACTTTGTGCGCTTCATCGGCGAGGACTGGCAAAATGCAGTACAAGGGCGAGCCGATCGACCTAAAGGCGATCAAGACAACATTTCTTCTGACGGTCGAGGGCGAGAAGGATGGAAGGACGACATCTGCGCGGTCGGCCAGACGCTGGCCGCGCAGGACCTGTGTTCGGGCCTAAAACCCTACATGAAGACCCATCATTTGCAGGCCGGCGTCGGACACTATGGCGTGTTCAACGGCAGACGGTGGGACACGCAGGTCTATCCGGTGCTGCGCAATGCCATCCAGTCGAGCCGATAACGCACTGCGCACGGATGGAATCGTCATTGCGAGGAGCGCAGCGACGAAGCAATCCAGGGAACGAAGGGTGCCTCACGATCCCTGGATCGTACGCTTCGCTCGCAATGACGCCGCTACATATGCTCTAGCGGTCTTTCCCCAGCTGACTCTTCATGCCGCCCGACAGCATCTCGATCGGCGGACGGTCCGTCGTGTCGGCAAGATAGAAGCAGACAATTTCAGCGGGCTCGCTCGCCGACGCGTTATCGAACTTGAGAATCGTGTGCCCGGCCGGCTCGAAGAAGCTGTCACCGGTTTTGAGAACCTGAACCGGCTTGCCTTCCAGTTGAAGATGAAAGCTTCCCGCCGTCACCACACCCACGGTCGAGATCGGATGGCGATGCAATCCGGTCGGCTGTCCCGGCGCTAATTTGATCCGGGCGCCTTTGATGAGGCGCACAGTAGGGTTC
>DATCEJ010000245.1:0-11052 GCA_036510135.1 Roseiarcus sp.
ATTCGCCAGAAGAGCGCGGGCCTGCGCACCTACACGCTGGTCGGCTTCTCGTCGGCGCTCGTGATGTTGGTCTCCAAATACGGCTTCACCGACATCCTCGAGCCTGGCCGGGTGGTGCTCGATCCGTCGCGTATCGCGGCGCAGATCGTTTCGGGCATCGGCTTCATCGGCGGCGGCCTCATCTTCGTTCGCAAGGATATCGTTCGGGGTCTGACGACGGCGGCGACTGTGTGGCTGACCGCAGCCGTCGGCATGGCCTGCGGGGCAGGCCTGCCTATCCTGGCCATCGCGGTCACCTTTGGCCATTTCGTCGTGGTCTTCGTGTTTCCCTCGATCGAGCGCCGGCTGCCAAAATCCCGTTGGGCGCCGTCAACGCTGCAAATTTCCTATCAGGACGGTCGCGGCATTCTTCGCGAGGTGCTTGCGTGTTGCACCCGTCACGAGTTTGCGGTCAGTCGCGTTGAGGTCGAGCGGGACCCTTCCCATGAGGCTGGCTCCGCCCGCGTGCCCGGCGAGGAGACTTTAAGCCCCGAGGAGTCCATTGGCGGCGATTGGATCTCGCCGCCCAAGGGCATCGTCACGCTTCGGGTGGAGGTCCGCGGCTCAAGGTCGGTCGCCCGGCTCGCCGAGCGCTTGAGCGAAATCGACGGCGTGACCTCGGTCAACGCGGGCGACGGCAATCTCTCGTCCGATTGAGGGCGCGGCAATGGGTCGCGGACCCGAGGTCAGTAGATGAGTTTGCTTGCCGCGGCGGCCGCGCGCTTGGCGAACTTCGCCACGATCGACTTCAGCTCCGGTTCCCGGATGAGCGCAATCGCCTTCTCCGGATCGACCCACTGAGCCACGCGCTGCTCGGATTCCGGCCAGCTCGCACTCTGCCTTTTGACCAGCAACGGGAAAATTTTGACCTCGTAGTTCGGATCGTCGGCGGTCTGACCGGTGGTCTTCTTGTAGGTGAAATTGCCGATCGCCCGTGCGCCGATCTTCCCCCTCACGCCGGCCTCCTCGAAGGCCTCGCGCGCCGCCGACTTCGACGGCGTGAGCCGCTTGATCGGCCAGCCCTTGGGCACGATCCATCGCCGCGATTGTCGCGTCGTGACGATAAGGATTTCAAGCGCCGCCATGGGCGTGAATCGATAAGGCAACGCGCCATATTGGACGCGGACCACTGGCCTCGTCCTGCGCTTCTTCGGCTTCTGGGGGATAATCGCATCTCCAGGGAATCTTGCTTTAACGCATGCGAAGCGGATAGACGCGAAGCAGCGAAAATAAAAGCCCCGCCCTGCGCGGCGACTTTAAACTCAAGGTCGACCAAGTAAGCGGAGGCGCCGCAGCTGATCACCAGAAAGCGCTCGCATGTCAAACAGCAGATGCAGCGCGCACAATTGACACAAGGGCGCCTCCTCACTTATCCTGTAAAAGTCGAGTATCGCCGACGGGGGCAATTCCGGAGATTTTATCGTGACATTTCATCGTGCTCCGGGGGCTATGGCCGCGTTCTTCCTGACGGCTGCATTGTTTCACCCGGCGCCGTCGCGCGCCGATGTGGTCTTCGACTTCAGCGGGGTCTGCACCTCCGGGTGCACCGGAACCGCGACCGGCGTCCTGACCCTTGCCGATTCTTATGCCTTCGGGTCCGACATACTCTTCGGGTGGCCCGACTTCATCTCGTTCGCCTATTCGTCCTCCAGCTCCAGCTTCGAAATCGCAGCCCCGGATTTTAACAGCGATGGCGGCATAAACGCTGATGGTTCGTTCAACTGGCAAGGCATATTGGACTTCTTTACACGAGCGCCAATTGGCCCGGTTTTCACAGCATCAGCAGCAAATGCCCGAGAATTTGAGGTGTATGAACCCCCCAATGGCGAACCTGATTTTGGCACTGCGTTCACATTCACCCTGGTAAGTGGGACTGTCCCCGAACCCTCCACATGGGCGATGATGCTGCTCGGCTTCGCCGGGCTCGGCTACGGCCGCTATCGCAAGGCGAGGCAAGCTGCCGCCGCCAGCGCCTGATTTGATTGGCGCCTATTGCACAAGGGACGACGAGCGCATCCCTGTTCACGATGTGAACGCGGATGCACCGCCGATGAAGATTTTCGCGCGATAATTCGCATGTATTGCCGCGCGGAGCTGGCGCCATGGCCGCGGAGTGGGACGCATTGAACGCGATCACCGAACAGAGCTGCAGCTCGAACGCAAGATTCAGAGTGCACAATTGACTGGCGCCGCATTCCTGCTCAAATCTGAATGTGGGTGAAAGGCCGACGAGGGATTTTAGGGGATTTTCGATGAATAATTCACGCGTATTGAGCGCCATGGCCGCCCTCATCCTCTCGGCGGGGCTGCTTAGCGCGGCTCCAGCGCACGCCGACACGGTCTTCGATTTCAGTGGAGTTTGCGATTCCGGCTGCACCGGAATGGCGACTGGCGTTCTGACCCTTGTCGACTTTTTTGACGATGACAACGGGATGGTCAACGACGCCACTTTCATCTCGTTCGAATATTCGTCCTCGAGCGGCAGCTTCGCCATCAATCTCGCGGATGGCGGGAGCGCTGATGGCTTTGTGTATGACGATGGTCGACCCTTCGGGGGGCTTTTTGTTTACTCGTCCAGCGGCCTTCCGTCCTTCGAGGCGCCCTCGCAAGACCATTTCGACGCGGCCACGACGCCCGATCCCGATACCGATGACGTCGGCTCTTCAGTCAGTTTCGTTCAGGTCAGCGGCGCGATCCCCGAACCGTCCACGTGGGCGATGATGCTGCTCGGCTTCGCCGGACTGGGCTACGCCGGCTATCGCAAGGCGAAACGGGCGACCGTCGCCAGCTTTTGACCTGCTGGGCCGAACGCCAGCGCGCTCCGTTAGCGACAAATGTCGTGTCCGCAACGATTGAAAGCGGAAAAGGGGTCTGGCGAAAGACCTGCTCGCCGGTCAAGGGATCGTGCGCAATCCGCAGCTGCGTTTGATGCTGGCATAGCCGAGTCCGGCGAAGCCAAGCAGCAACATCGCCCAGGTCGAAGGCTCGGGGATGGGCGAAGGGAACACGCCGCCAATTTCAACCGTGAACGTATCCGCGTCGGCGCCGGAGCCCCAACTCCAGACATACTCGCCAGGTCGCGCGCCGAGGGAAGCTAAGGTTTCGAAAAGATAAGTCGAGGTGTCGGATAGCGGCGACCCGGATGTGTATCCGAGAGGGAGAAGAAGGCTGAAGCTGTCGCTTTTGAAGACCCCGACGCCATCGCCGCTGCTTTGATCCGCGAAAGTCTCGGGGCCTGCTCCGAAATCATCTGGCCCGGTTAGGTCGCCGACGAAAACCTGCAGCTCGGCGCCCATGGCGCCCGAACTGAAAAACGGATCGTTGGGCACCACAGCGGGCTTGTGAGTGATCGATCCGCCGAGGTTTGTAAGGTCGGTCACGTCGAGCGAGCCGCTGCCGGTCTCGACAACGTTCTGGCCAACCTCCTCGAACCGCGCGACGTATTTCGCCTGCGCGCTGGAGCTCCCAATCGTGACAAGCGCCAGCAACGCCACCGAAGCCCAATAGAGGGTTGGCTTTGTCATCACTCTCCCCTTCTTGCGTCCATGACCGGGGCTGCTTTCCTGGTCATTTCTTTCCTTCTTATGGGTCTTCCACGATCGGTTGTCGCCTATGTCTCGCGGACGCTAGACCAATTGCAGAGGCGTCGCCGGCGCCTGACCGATACGGGCGCGGTTAAGCTCTTCGGCGTAGGGTCGGTCGACCGCCGACAGAATTTCAGAATTCATCGACATTATCTTGCTCAAAGGGGAAGCGAGGCTTATAATCGCCAGGATGACAGGCTCACCCTTCGCAAGGCTCCGCGCCCTGACCACGACGCCCCAACGCCGTCGCTGCCGTCGCCTTTTTGCAACCAGAGCGGGCGGCGGCGATTGGGGAGAAATTTTTACTCCAATCGGTCAGAACCCATTGAAAAGGCACGATTCAAAAAAATAAGCGCTAGTAAACGCTAGCAAATTTACTAGCGTTTACGCACGTTTACTGACGTTTACTGGCTTTTATTGGAATCGCATTCGCGCGCTCGGGTTGTATCTAGGTTCTAGGGGATTGTCACCACCAGCCGCCCCCGGGTCTCGCCTTTGAGGATCCGAGACCCGGCCGCGAAGACATCATCGAGCGGGATGGTTTCGGTCATCGAGGCGAGCTTGTCGCGGTCGAGATCGAGCGCAAGGCGCCGCCAGGCCTCGAGCCGGCTCTCCTTCGGGCATTGGACGCTGTCGATCCCAAGCAGCGAGACGCCGCGCAGGATGAACGGCGCAACGCTGGCTGGCAGGTCCATGCCTGCGGCCAGACCGCACGCGGCGACGGCGCCGCCGTAGCGGATCTGCGCCAGGACATTGGCGAGCGTCGTCGAGCCGACGCTGTCGACCGCGGCCGCCCATTGCTCCTTGCCGAGCGGCCTGTTGCTGGGGGCGCTCAGCGTCGCGCGGTCGATGATCTCCTCCGCTCCGAGCGTCTTGAGGTATGGCGCCTCGCTGGCGCGCCCCGTCGAGGCGATCACCCGCCAGCCCTTGCCGGCGAAGAGCGCAATCGCCATCGAGCCGACCCCGCCGGCCGCTCCGGTCACCAGAGCAGGCCCTGAGGACGGCGTGAGGTCGTGGCGCTCGATCGCCATCAGCGCCAGCATCGCCGTGAAGCCTGCGGTGCCGATCGCCATCGCTTGCGATCGGGTGAGGCCAGTCGGCAGCTTGACCAGCCAGTCGCCGTTCACGCGCGCTCTTTCGGCATAGCCGCCGAAATGGGTCTCGCTGAGCCCGTAGCCGGTGAGCACGACCTCATCGTCGGGAACGAAGTCCGAGCGCCGGGAACTCTCCACGATTCCGGCGAGATCGACGCCGAGCACCATGGGAAACCTGCGGATAACCGGCGATTTGCCGCTGAGCGTCAGGCCGTCCTTGTAGTTGACGGTCGAATGGGTGACGCGAATTGTCACGTCGCCGTCCATGAGCTCGGACTCGTCCATGTCGACGAATTTGACGACATGCCCGGCGTCGGTCTTGTCGGCGCGAACGGCGCGAAACGTCATGGGCTTGCCCTTGAGTTGGCGACTGAAGTGGCGAAGTCTAGGAGCGAGATTCCGGGCCGGTCAAATGGCATGGGCCCGTGGCTGAGGAGGGGAGGCCGCTCATGGCCAAAAAAGAAAAGCCGCTGCTGCTCGAAAAGGAAAAGCCCCCGCGCGTCTTGACGGCGCTCAAGGGCTCAGACGGATTGACGCGCTGTCCGTGGCCGGGCGTCGATCCGCTCTACGTCGCCTATCATGACGAGGAATGGGGCGTACCCGAATACGACGATCGGGCGATGTTCGAGAAACTGGTGCTGGACGGCTTCCAGGCTGGACTCTCCTGGATCACCATCCTGCGCAAGCGTCCCGCCTTCCGTCAGGCGTTCGACGGCTTCGACCCGACGAAAATCGCGCGCTGGAGCGACAAGAAAAAGGACGCGCTGATGCAGGATGCGGGCATTGTCCGCAACCGGGCCAAGATCGAGGCGACGGTGGCGTTGGCCCGCATCGTGCTCGACTTCTCGGATAAGGGCGGCTTCGCGCACTACCTGTGGGGCTTTGTCGGTGGACGTCCGATCGACAATGCGCGGCATAGCTTCAAGGACGTGCCGGCCGAGACCGACGTTTCTCGCGCCCTCGCCAAAGACTTGCGCGCGCGGGGCGGCAATTTCGTCGGGCCGACGATCGTCTACGCCTTCATGCAGGCGACCGGCATGGTCAACGACCATCTCGCCGATTGCTGCCGTCACGAGGCCTGCCGCGCGCTGGCGCGCAAGATCGACCCGTGAGCGAGAGCCCGCCGCGCCGGGCCTGGCAGCGGATGCTGTCGGGACGGCGGCTCGACCTCATCGATCCCTCGCCGCTCGACGTCGAGATCGGCGATATCGCCCACGGGCTCGCGCGCGTGGCTCGCTGGAACGGCCAAACAAAGGGGCCCGAGATCTTCTCCGTGGCGCAACATTCGCTTCTGGTCGAAGCCCTGTTCGCAGCCCGGGACGTTGCCTCGCCTCGCGAGGCGCGGTTGGCGGCGCTGCTGCACGACGCGCCCGAATATGTCATCGGCGACATGATCTCGCCGTTCAAGGCGGCGGTTGGCGGCGATTACAAGCTGGTCGAGGCGCGCCTCATGCGCGCGGTCCGCATCCGCTTCGGCCTGTCCGCTGAACCCTCGGGGGATCTTGAGCGCCGCATCAAAGTCGCTGACCGCGCCTCCGCCTATCTCGAGGCGACCGCGCTCGCGGGCTTCTCGACCGCAGAGGCGCGGAAGCTGTTTGGCGAGCCTGACCTACCGATCCGCGCCATCGCCGCCTTCCTCGAGCCGAGGCGGCCGGCGGATGTGGAAGCGCAGTTTCTCGCCCGTTTCGGTCAACTCGACGCTGAGGTCGGCGGCGCTCTATAAGGCCGACCGAGGATCGTTCATGCCGCGCCTTCACGTCTGTTCGCTTGCCCGGATCGCCGAAACCATCGACAGGACGGGCGCTCGCTCGCTTGTCACCCTGCTTAGCCCAGGCGCGGCAATCGAGCGGCCGATAAGAATTTCGCCCGAGCGGCATCTTCGCCTCGCCGTGTCGGACATTGTCGAGGCGACGCCGAACCACGTGTTGCCGGGCGCGACCCATCTCGACGAGCTATTGCGATTTGTCCATGCCTGGGACCGCGCGGAGCCGATGCTGATCCATTGCTTCGCCGGCGTCAGCCGTTCGACCGCCGCCGCCTATATCGCCGCTTGCGCGCTGGCGCCCAAGCGCGACGAGTTCGCCATTGCGCGCTCGCTGCGTTCGGCTTCGCCCACCGCCTCGCCGAACGCTCTCCTCGTGGCGCTCGCAGACAACGCCCTTGGACGACGCGGACGCATGAACGAAGCGATCGCGGAAATTGGCCGCGGTCAGGAATGTTTCGAAGGACAGCCGTTCGCGCTCGAGCTGAACTGAAGGTTCGAGCTCAACCCTTCACAGCCTTCGCCATCGCGTCTTGCTCAGGCTGGGTGGGAGAACCAAAGAACGCCGGCGCATTGTCCTTGCCGCCAAGCGCCCCGTAGGCGTGTGCGCCGGCGGCGTCGAACAGGACCACGAACTTGTGGTCTCCGCACTCCGTCGGCTTGCAGACGAACGACATCTCATACGGCTTGCCGTCGATGGTGAGGTTCGTCATCTGCCCCGCCACGCCATCGAAGTTGCGCTTGAAATGGACCAGCCAGTCGGGAGTCGGTTGCACGAGCTTCATCAGTTTGTCCCACGAGGCGTGGTAGGGCGTCTTGCCGTGCAAGGCGTCGAACAGAAATCCCGTCTCCTTTTCTGCCGCGTTCGCGGAGGAGGCGAGAACAACGAGAGCGAGGGAGAGGTGTAGGCGCATCCTGGAAACTGGCCGCTTGCTGTTGGACACTGGGGGAGACCCTTGAAAAGCCACGGCGCTGGGAGATTGGGCGACGGGCGCGTCAGCCTAAAAGGCCTTGAACGTGATTATGGTGCGGGTGTCGGCGATTCCTGGAATCACCTGGACTCGGTGGCCCACGTAATGGCCAATATCGACGTCGGATTCCACGTAGAATTTGGCCAGGATGTCAAAATCCCCGGCGATCGAATAGATTTCAGAGGCGATTTCCGCTTCCGCAAGCGCGCTCGCAACCTCGTACGTCCGGCCGAGGGCGCATTTGATTTGGACAAAAAAGGTCTGCATCCGGTCACGGCCCCTGTTTGCCGTTCTCTTCTGCAACAACTTCGATGTCGCGGTCCATCCCTGTCTGAACCTGGAACGTCGATTGGAAGACCTTGGATTCGTGGCGCGCGATGACGACGTACTCGCCTTCGGCGAGGACAAGTGCAGGAAACGCGCCGACCAGCTCGCGGATGACGTCGCCCCCCGGAGTGAGCACTGTGAAGGTCGTATTGGCAAGGGCCTCGCCCGCGGGCTTATTCACAAGCTTGAGCGTCAGCGTCGCACAGCGATGGCGGATCGTGACGTCGATTCGCTTGCCGGAAGCGACCTTGATATCGGCGTTGACCACCGAATTGGATGGGATCGCCGTAGGCGGGCCGGCCGTCGCCGATTTGCCGAAATTGCCCGGAGCGCTGACCCCCGAGTGGGCGCCGACAGTGTCGAGATAGGTCGAAACGATATGATAGGAGCCTTCCGGCAGTCCGATGATGTCGCCCGCCTTGGCTTTGGCGTAGACCAGCTTGCCGAGCGGATTGCGGTTCTGGGGCACGTAAATGGCCAAGGACAGCTTCGACGCGTCGATCGGCGCGTCGGCCAGGGTCCCTTCGATCCGAAGCGCGCCCGCCGAAAGCGTTAACCGTTCGGAGCGAACCCCTGCGCCGAGGCTCAAGCGTTTGGCCGCGCTGGCGAGCCCGAAAGCGACATGAACAACATAGTCGCCGGGCGGTATGGTCAGGGTCGGCTGGGCCAGACCGGATTCGACAATCAAGGGATGCGAGCCGTCCGGATCGGACCGAGCGCCGAACACCCGCCAGCGCAACCCGCCTGTGAGCGGCGAGCCGCCGTTAAGGGCCGCCGAAAGACCGAGCGTCGCCTGGGCGGAGTCGCCCGCCGTGGTTTGAGCGCCGGCAGGCGCGAGCAGCGCCATCAGCGCAACCAGAACCGCCAGAATTCGCCAAGTCGCTGTCAACCCGCCTCGCGTAGCCCAAAATAACGCCGATGCTTCGTCGCGGAAGCGGCTCGTGACCACACATTGAGGCGGATCGAAGGCGGTTTACTCACCCCGAGTTTTGGCCAAGGAGCAGGGTTCGTTTAAGAAGAGCGCCCATGAACGACACGATCGAGATTCTCAAACGACGCCGGTCGGTCCCGCCTCCGATGATGGCGGGTCCGGCTCCGAGCGCTGACGAACTCGGCACAATCCTGACTGTCGCCTCGCGCGTACCCGATCATGGCAAGCTCGCGCCCTGGCGGTTCCTGGTCTTCGCGGGGCGTGCACGCGACCGCGCAAGCCGGCTTGCGCTTGAGATACGCCTCGCCGACAGGCCCGAGTTGGACGAGGCCGCTCAAGCCGAGGAGTTGCGCCGCTTCACACGCGCGCCGCTGGTTGTCGCGGCAATTTCCCGCGCAGCGCCACACTCCAAGATTCCCGAATGGGAGCAGGTTTTGTCCGCGGGCGCGGTGTGCATGAACATGATTGTCGCGGCCCGCGCGCTCGGTTTCTCGGCGACATGGCTCACCGAATGGATGGCCTATGACGGCCGCTTTCGCGCGGCGATCGGCCTTGCCGAACACGAGCGCGTCGCCGGCTTCATTCACATTGGCCGGACGACGGCCGCGATCGAGGATCGTCCGCGGCCGGCGCTCGCCGAGATTGTAGCCAACTTTCCGGAGTAAAGCCTGAGGCCATGTTCTACGCGACCGCAGAGCGCGACCGGATAAAGCTGCCGCACGACCCCTTCAAGGCGATCGTCGCGCCGCGCCCGATTGGATGGATCTCGACACGTGCGCTGGATGGGCGGATCAATCTCGCGCCGTACAGTTTCTTCAACGGCTTTTCGAGCGCGCCGCCAATCGTCGGCTTCTCCAGCGAAGGTTGGAAGGATTCCGCGTCCTTCGCCAGGGAAAGCGGCGAGTTCGTCGCCAATCTGGCGACCAACGATCTGCAAGGTCCGATGAATGAAACCTCGGCCCCGTTCGCCCGAGGCGACAACGAATTCGCCCGCGCCGGACTGACCATGGCCGAGTGCCACTTGGTCGCCGCGCCGCGCGTCGCTGAAAGCCCCGCCGCATTGGAATGCAAGGTGGTCGAGGTGATCGAAATCAGGTCTTTGAGCGGGGCGCTGAGCGGAGCCGTGCTCACGCTCGGCGAGGTGGTCGCCTTCCATATCGATGAGCGCTTTGTTGTCGCCGGGCGCTTCGACACCGCCCGCGCGCACCCGCTCGCCCGCTGCGGCTACCAGGATTACGCCGCGGTCGAGAAGGTCTTCGCGATGGCTCGCCCGAAAGGCGGCGGCGATATTTGACTGGCCCCACGGAGCACGAAATTGCAGCGGAAGCTCGCGCAAAAGCAGTTTGTTATGGCTGCATCTGGCGATCCTGTGGGCCCGCCCACATATTGTCCAGACGACGCGGCGTCGGTCGTGCGCCCACTAGGGCAGTCAAACGAGTGGGGTCAGGATTTCCGCCGCCTCTGGTGAGGCACTAGTTCCTAAGGGGTGGAGAGCAACGAAAATGAAAGCGGCGTTGAGCCGAAGTTGAGTTGCCGTTAGGCTCGCCATGCTAGCAGCCGCTTTGGAGGCGGGGACACATGTCAACCACGACCATCACTCGCGATTACAGCCTCGTCGGCCCGGAGGCCGATAAGGCCGTCGCGGCCGGGCTCGCGTCGGCGAAATGGTACACGCCGCCGATCAAGCGCGCGGAGCTTAAGGAGCTGATGCGCCGTGAGGACGGCCCGGCGATCCGGGATACGCTCATCTGGATTGCGGCATTCATCGTGTCCGGGGGCCTCGGTTACTATTTTTGGGGAAGCTGGGCCGCAGTTCCCTTCTTTCTTATCTACGGCGTGCTCTACGGCTCCTCGACCGACAGTCGTTGGCACGAGTGCGGCCATCGCACCGCGTTCAAAACGCAATGGATGAACGATGCGGTCTACCAGGTCGCCTGCTTCATGATCATGCGCGAACCGACGATCTGGCGCTGGAGCCATACCCGCCATCACACGGATACGGTCATCGTCGGACGCGATCCCGAGATCATCACGCCGCGTCCGCCGGACGTCGTGTCTCTTCTGCTCAACATCTTCGCGCTAAAGAGCACAGTCGTCTTCTTTCAGAAGGTGTTTTTGCACGCTCGCGGCCGACTGACCGAGGAAGAAGCGACCTTTGTGCCTGAAGCTGAGCGGTCGAACGTGTATTTCATTGCTCGCATCTACCTCGCCATTTACGCAGCGGTGCTTGTCGCGTGTTTCGCGAACCGCTCGATCCTGCCGGCGATGTATGTCGGCCTGCCGACGCTCTACGGCGGGTGGTTCGCGCTCTATTGCGGCATGACCCAGCATTTGGGGCTGGCCG
>DATCEJ010000246.1:0-32434 GCA_036510135.1 Roseiarcus sp.
TTTTGTAAACCGAAGGTCGGGGGTTCAATCCCCTCATCCGGCACCACATCCTCGTTCACCACCGTTCGCCGTCATCCACGAGCATCCACGATTGTCAGCCGCGCGTTTATCACCGTTCCGTGTGATATCGCCTATGTCCGAATCCAGCTTGACGATCTCGCCGGATGATGGCCCATATGCGCGCGTGGCGCGCAAATGATCGCCTCCTTGGCAGACCAATTTCCGTTTCAAGGAAACGCTGCCTCGTCCCATTCAGCAGAGGCAACAACCAAGGAGTTTCATCGTGGATCGTCGTGAATTCATACTGTCGAGCGGAGCCGTTGTCACGGCCGCGCTCGTCGGGACACCAGCTTTCGCCGAAGGCAAGCCGCTGAAGATCGGTTACAACGTTGCGACGCTCGCCAACCCGTTCTTCCAGGGCATGACCAAGGGCGTCGTCGACGCGTCTTCCAAATTTCCTGGGATGACCCTGCTCAACACCAACGCGAATGGCGACGCCAACACCCAGTCGACGATGGTCGTCGACCTTATCAACCAGGGCGTCGACGCGCTGATCCTCAATCCGATCAACGCCAACGCGATCGTGCCAGTGGTTCAACAGGCTCAGAAAAAGGGAATCCCGGTTTTCACCCTAGATCGCGGCGCTTCGTGCGGGCCGTGTCAGGTCAACTTCCTCGAGACCGACAATATCGCGCTGGGTCGCGAGGGGGCGCAGTACATCATCGACAAGCTCAAGGCCCGCTACGGGAAGATCCAGGGCAACGTGGTCGACCTCGTCGGTCTCATCGGCACGACCGCAGGCGACGATCGCGACAAAGGCTTTCTGGAAGTGTTCAATAAGGCGGTAGCGGAAAATCCGGGGTTGAAACTGATTGCGCGCCAGGAAGGGCAGTTCGATCAGGAAAAGTCGTTCAACCTGATGAGCCAGATCATGGCGGCGAATCCGCAAATCGACGCGGTCTTCAACGGCAATGACGACAACGCCGTCGGAGCGCTGCGCGCCATTCGGCAGGCAAGCCGAAACGTGCCGCTGGACGACCCCAAGCACATCATCATTGTTGGTATCGATGGGACCGAGCAGGCGCTGACCGCGATCCGCAAGGGCGATATGGACGCGACGATGTCTCAGAATCCGCTGACGATGGCCAGCCAGTCGGTCAAGTACGTGGACCAGTACTTCAACGGCGACAAGTCCAAAATCCCGCAGCACGAATACTGGCCGCATATCCTTTTGACCAAGGAGACCATCGACAGCGACAAGGTGAAGGCTTACGGCCTCTGGGCCGACGAAGTGACCAAAGGCTGAGGGGTCCGCTGAATGGAAGCCTTGGAGGGAGCGGCGCCGCGTCTTCTTGAAATGGACCGCGTCTCCAAGGCCTTTCTCGGCGTGCCTGTTCTCAACCAGGTGTCTCTATCGCTCGATGAGGGCGAGGTGCTTGGCGTCGTGGGCGAGAACGGCGCCGGCAAATCCACCCTCATGAAGATATTGGCCGGCATCTATCAATCGGATGAGGGAACGATCAAGCTGGGGAGCGAGGCTTTCGCTCCCCATAAACCCCGCGACGCCCTGAACGCGGGGATCATCGTTGTCCATCAGGAGCTGAGCCAGTTTCCCGATCAAACGGTCGCTGAAAATATCTTTGCCGGTGGTCTGCCTCGCACGGCTTTTGGAACGGTCCGCCGCGGTCAACTCATGCGCGATGCGCGCGCCGTGCTCGATCAGGTCGGCCTCGACATTGCGCCATCGACGCGCATTCGCAGCCTGTCGCTCGCCCAGCGCCAGCTGGTTGAGATCGGTCGCGCGCTCTCCCGTCGTGCGCGCGTCATCGTTCTCGACGAGCCGACGGCGACGCTTACGACCCACGAGGTGCGCATTCTCGTCTCGACCGTCGCAAGGCTGAAGAAAACAGGGGTGGGGATCATTTTTATAAGTCACCATCTCGAGGAGGTGTTCGAGATTTGTGACCGCGTCACCGTGATGCGTGACGGATACAGCGTCGAGACGAGGGCGGTTCACGATTGGACGGAGGAGACGCTGGTGCGCGCAATGGTCAACAGACCGATCAGCAGTTTTTTCCCGAAGCAAGATATCAAGCTCGGCCCTTCGCTCCTCAAGGTCGAGAACCTGTCCTCGGGAGAGCGGTTCGCCGGCGTATCCTTCGACGTCCGGGCAGGTGAAATCTACGGCATCGCCGGACTTGTCGGCGCGGGGCGCACCGAAATTCTGAAGACGATTTTTGGCGCGCTGCCGATGACCGGCGGCCGCATTCGCGTCGACGGCAAGGGCTACATCCCGCATTCGCCGCGCCGCTCCCTTCGAGACGGGATGGTGCTGACGCCCGAAGACCGAAAGGCTGAAGGCCTGATCCTCCCCTTCTCCATTCGCCAAAACGTCGCGCTCTCGACTCTCAAAGCCCTCGCGCGCTGGGGCATTCTCTCGTCACGGGCGATACAAAGACTGGCCGGCGCGTCGATCGAGAGCATGCGGATTCGCGCGACTTCAGCAGGACAGGAGGTTCGACGCCTGTCGGGAGGCAACCAGCAGAAGGTTGTCCTTGCTCGTGCGATCAGTGCTTCGCCGCGCGTGTTTCTGCTCGACGAGCCAACGCGCGGTGTCGATGTGGGGGCGAAGGTCGAAGTCTACAATCTGATCGGCCAGTTGGCCGCAAAGGGAGCGGCCATCGTGATTGTCTCTTCTGATCTTCTCGAGCTTCTCGGTCTGTGCGATCGCATTGGCGTGATGCGCGCGGGTCGGATGGCGGGTGAGGTCGACCGGGCTGAATTCAGCCAGGATCGTGTCATGTCTCTAGCGGCCGTCGGCTAAGCGCCCATGTCGACCGAGGAAAGGGCCGAGGCCCCCGCCAGCCGCGCGACCGTGAAAGGGCCACGTTTCGGCGATTTCAGCGAGATGGCCATCGTCCTCGTTTTCTCGGCGATCGTTATCTATTTATCGCTGACCAGCTCCTCGTTCCTATCTTCGGCCAACATCATGGCGATCCTGGTGGCGACTTCGCTGATCGCGGTCGTCGCCTGCGGACAGACCTTTGTCATCATCACCGGGGGCATAGACCTGTCCTCCGGGTCCGTCGTGGCGCTTTCGGGCGTCATTACAGGGCTTGTCTTGCATGCCGGATTGCCGATCTGGGCCTCGATTGGCGTCGGAATATTGGTCGGGCTTGCGTGCGGCTTGTTTAACGGCCTCTCTGTCACCTACCTCAATATGAACCCGTTCATCGTTACGCTCGCCGCGATGTCGATGGCGCGCGGCCTCGCCTTCATCATCCCGAACGGTCAGACAATCTTCGGCTTCGACGACGCCTTCGACTCGATCGGCGGCGGCCTTTGGACGATACCGGGCATCGGCAGGGCGCCGATCGCCGGCATCATTTCTTTGGCGGCCCTCGCCGTCGGCGCTTTCGTACTGAAGAAGACGGTGTTCGGCAGTGAGGTCTATTCGGTCGGCGGCAATCGCGACGCGGCATTGATCGCGGGTATTCCCGTTCGGCGCACCCTAATCCTCGTCTATGCGATCTCAGGCGCTTTGGCGGGCCTGGGCGGCGTCATCCTGACAGGCCGGCTCGACTCGGCTCAGCCGATCGCCGCGACTGGCCTCGAGCTGAACGCGATTGCGGCTGTCGTCATTGGCGGAGCCTCGCTCTTCGGCGGTCGCGGCTCCATGCTCGGCACCATTCTGGGCGTGCTTCTCATCGGTGTGATCAACAATGGTTTGACGCTTCACAATGTCGAGCCGTTCTGGGTTCAGTTCATCCAAGGGTCGGTGATTTTCATCGCCGTCCTGTTCGACTCGCTGAACCAAAAGCGTCGGGCCGCATAGGTTATAGCCATAGCCGGCCGGGCCCCTTTTAAACCGCTACAGTTTGGCGGGCGCGCGCCAGCGCGACGGCGAGATCAATCGCCTCGACTAAGCTCGTCTCGCTCGCGATTCCGCGGCCCGCTATGTCGAAGGCCGTGCCGTGGTCGACGGAGGTCCGGATGATGGGAAGGCCAAGGGTGACGTTCACGCCGCTGAGCGCCTCCCAGCGGCCAGTCTCGCTGTCAACGGAGAAGCCAAGCAGTTTAACCGGGATATGGCCCTGATCGTGATACATGGCGACCACGGCGTCGAACTGCTCCGCACGCAACTTCACGAAGACCGTGTCGCCGGGCACCGGACCATAAACATCATAGCCTTGCTCTCGCAGGCGCTGGACGGTCGGCTCGACAATGTCAATGTCCTGCCGGCCAAACAGCCCGCCTTCGCCAGCATGGGGATTGAGCGCCGCAATGGCGATGCGGCGGCGCGGAACGCGAAGCGCCTTGAGGGCGTCGTCGGTGAGCGCGACGACACGGCCAATTCGTTCCGGCGTTACGCGCTTCGGCACGTCTTCGAGAGCGGTGTGGGTGGTGACGTGGCTCACGCGCATGGCGCCGTGGACAAGCAACATCACGCTGTCGCGCGCGCCGGTGAGATCGGCGAGCAATTCCGTGTGGCCGCTATAGTGATGGCCCGCAAAGTTGAGCGCTTCCTTGCTGATTGGCCCCGTGCAAATGGCGCCAGCGACGCCATCAAGCGTAAGGCGTATGGCAGCCGCGATCGCGTCATACGCGATCCGCCCACCCTGCGCCGTCGATTGGCCAGACGGAACGTGGGCACGGGCGACGTCGATGTCGATGAAACCGATCGGGGGCAAATCGGCGCCACGCTTCGCATCGGAAACCTGCGTCGCAGGGTCACTCAACCCTAGCTGTTTCAGCGCTTCCTGGTGTGTCGAGCGCGCACCGATGAGAAGAAGCGAAAACTCTCCGTCCGCGACACGTTCGCGCAAGCCAGCCGCCGCCCGCGCCATGATCTCCGGACCGATACCGGCCGGGTCGCCCGACGTCACTGCTATCCTCGGACCGGTCACATTCCCCCCTTCGTTCTCGCAGCCAAACTAGCGTAAGGTTTTTAACATGAAAAGTGATGTCGCATTTATGAGGACCGATGCCCACAGCAGCATGAAATTGACAGAGACCTCGCTCGAAGCGGCGGCGATGAAGCGTGCTGTGATTTCGGCCGAGCGCAGGATCGTTGTTTTTGCGGATGCCTCCAAGTTTGGCGCAGCTGCGTTCTGCAAGATCTGCGAGCTGACCGCCGTCCACGAGCTGATTACCGACGAACGCGGTGATCCGGCTGAAATTGCGCGCGTGCGGGATCTCGGCCTTGATGTGAAGGTTGTTCCCTCCTTGGGCAGGGCGACGCAAGCCATCGCATGACAACCTTACGCTTGATCGCCGATGATCTTACAGGAGCGCTCGACACCGCCGCTCAGTTTACCGGCCGCATCGGTCCGTTGCCGGTTCTGCTGGGTCGGGGGACGGCAGCGGCCGAAGGCTCCTATGCCCTGAACCTGTCCTGCCGCGATGGTGACGAGAGCGCTGCTGTCGCCTGCACGCGCGACAGCCTCGGTTGGTATTCGGACGCGGATCTCGCATTCAAGAAGATTGACAGCCTGCTACGCGGGCACTGGGCAGCGGAGCTGGCCGAGATCGTTCAGTCCGGCCTATTTCGCAGGATTGTGATGGCGCCGGCGGTTCCTGCTCACGGACGCGTCACGCGAGGCGGCCGTCAGCTGCTGGCGCAATCGTCCGGCGATCCTCTGCTAATCAAAGACATCGCCGTGGAGCTGAAACGCCATGGCGTCCCCTATGGTGCAGTCGACCCCGAAATTGTCCTGCCCGACGCTGAAAGCGAGGTCGATCTCGACGCCATCGCGAAACGTTATGCGAGTGAACCGGCGACGCTCTGGTGTGGCGCGGCCGGGCTTGCGAGAGCGCTCGCGCAAGAACCGCCTCGGGCTGCGCGCCCGCTCAATCAACCGCATCTCGTGATTGTCGGCTCGCGCCATCCGGTCACTCTTCGTCAGGTTCAAGTTTTGGGCGCGGCGCGGCCGGATTGCTTGGCGCCCATGACGGCGGAAGCAAGTTTCGTCGACCACGTCCGGACAACACTCGTGGCGTTTGGGTGCTGCGTTGTCTTGCCCGCCCTGCCATCGGGTTTGAGCCAGACGGAGGCGACGCTACGGATTGCCAGGGGCCTCGAGCTGCTATCCGGACCTCTTCCGCCGCTTGGCGGACTGACGGTGATTGGCGGGGAGACGTTTGCCGCCGTTTGCCGCGTCCTGAAAGCAACTCGGCTGAGCGTGGACGGCGAATTTCTGCACGGCGTTCCAGCCTCGCACATTGAGTCCGGCCTTTGGTCCGGAACATTCTGCGCATCCAAGTCCGGCGCTTTCGGTGAGCCGGATTGGCTGCTCAAGCATCTGAGCTAGCGGCCGCCTCGAGTTTCCGGGGAGGGCAGCGGGTGCGCAAGCGTTGACCCGCAGCGACGAGATGCGCGCGCATCGCTTGTCCTGTCCCGCGGCGTCTATGTCGCCAGACGCGACGCCGTCCGCAATCGCGCGATGCTCAGCGACGGTGCGGCTTTTGGTCTCTAGGTCTTTGGATATCAGATCCGGACGATCGACTGGATGGTCGAGCCGACAGTTTCGAAGCTGGGATTCCGCGCGGCGTGAGCAATGGCCAGATGGAAGCGCGCGTCACTGTCCATGAATGTGCTGTGGTCCATTGTCTCTGTCCGCATCTCCTCGATGGCTATCGTGAGTTGCGGGACGAGATCATCGGTCTCGTTGCCGGCGCGACGCGCGCATTCCACCTCGATCAGCACGCGGACGGCGACAAAGTCGTCAGGATTGCCTTCGCTAAAGCAGAAGGCCCCATCGAAAGCCACCGGATAGGCGCCCGGAGGTCGGCTCCCGGACAAACGAGCCTTCACCCGCGCGCGCCTCCAGGACGCCCAGCACGACAACGCTTTTCACCCCCTCTCGGATCGTCGAGCGCTCGATCTGGAACCGGGTCGCCAACTCCCTTTCGGAAGGGATGAGATCGCCCGGCTTCCAGACCCTCTTCACGATCAGGTCGGTCAGGCCTTCACGATCTCCTGCGGGAGCGTCGCGCGACTCAAAGGCTTGATCAGCGTTCCGGCGTCCCCCATGAACGGATTGCGCAAGGCTCTTCATCACGGAGGCGCCGACCGCGGGCGTCGACATTGGCGAAAAGGGGGGCATCCATCGTATGCTGCGCGATCTTGCCGCCGAGGGAGCCGGAGTCCTGGTTGCCTCTTCAGATTTCGAAGAGATCGTGACCCTATGCGACCGCGCGCTTGTCGTCGGTCGCGGCCTGATAGCCGCTGATCTCCCGGGATTGGCGATGACACTGGAAAGTCTGGTGACCCGGTCGTCGATGGCGGCGGAGCCGGCTGCGCTGCCGCACCAGCTGGAGAAGGGTATGTCCAACTCAATGCTCCAGCGGAGCGCCCCAGCACCCTCGGCTCCGCGCGCGTCGAGCGCGAGACTGTCGAACCTCTTCGCAAACTATGGCTTGCTGTTTGTTTTTCTGCTGATCATGCTTGTCTTTGGTCTCCTTCGGTCATCGAGCTTTTTCAGCGCCACGAACCTCGATGCAATTCTCGTAAGCCAATCGGTGACGGCCATCCTTGCGCTTGCGACCATGGTGCTGCTCGCGACGAAGCAGTTTGATCTGTCGATTGGCTACCACCTCGGCGTGGCGCAGGTGCTGATTGTAGACCTACAAGTCTCTGCCGGCCTTCCGGGACCCTGCTGGCGCCACTTCGATCAAGCCTGGTCGATGAACGTGATCAGGACTTTGCTGTCGGTGCTCGTGCTCGCTTTCTCGTTCTCAGGGGTACAGCAGCTGGGCACGCCTTTCTACGTCCAGTTTTTCTTCAACGGCAGCATCCTGATCGTCGCGGTCGGCGTCTCGGTCTACGCTGCCCAGTGCCACCAGCGCGCCGCCACGGTTACGAAGCCGAGCGCGGGCTAGAGGCAGGAGAAATCGTGGAGTCCTTCGAGACGCTGGACAAGCGGTTCGCTCCCTACACGATCCCAATCGTGTTTCCGCGGAGAGCATGATGGTCGATGTTCGGGATTGGATGCGTCTCGACGGCCGCGTCGCAATCGTTACGGGGGGCGCGGGCGGCATTGGCCGAGAGACCGCGGAAACGCTGGCGGCGGCGGGCGCCCGCGTCGTCCTGGCTGACCTCAATCAAGAAACGGCTGAGGGTGTGGCGGCGGAAATCCGTGCTCTGGGCCTTTATGCGACCGCCATCGTTGCCGACGTTGCCGACGAAGCCAGCGTGAACTCGATGGTGCAGGCGACACTCGAGCGCGAGGGTCGCCTCGACATTCTCGTCAACAACGCTGGCATCGCGATCCGGCGACCAGCCGTTGACCTCGCGCTGGGCGATTGGGACAAAGTCCTGTCGGTCAACTTGACTGGATCGTTCCTGTGCGCTCGCGCCGCCGCGAGCCCAATGATCTCGTTGGGACGCGGCGGCGCAATCGTGAACGTCGCGTCGATCATGGGCCTGTCCGGCGGCGGCCTCTATCCCAACGTGTCCTATCAGGCGACCAAGGGAGCGATCGTCAATATGACTCGCGCTCTCGCGGTCGAATGGGCGCCGCACGTCATTCGCGTGAATGCGGTCGCTCCAACCTACGTGCGTACGGAACTGATCGGACCCATTCTCAAAGACCCTGAGCTTGTCGCCCGCATTGAGGCGATGACTCCGTTGCGGAAGCTCGCGGAGCCTGCCGATATTGCGGCGGCGATCGCCTTTCTCGTGAGTCCCGCGGCGGCGATGATCACCGGGCACACGCTCGCGGTCGACGGCGGATTCCTGGCGCAGTAGACGGCGCAGTAAGAGTAGTCGCGTCGGCGATACTCGAGCGCAATACGCTCTTTGCGAAGGACGGCTCACCCCAATATGGGCCCCTTCACCGATCCGGTCACCCATGCTGCGCTTGCCGCGGCTCGCAGCCTGGACGCGCTACTGCTGCGCTCATTGTCTGCTCCGCGGGCCCCTTGACCATCGCAATGGTTTTAGACAGAAATAAGAGTGGTCTGTCCACTTTTAAGGTCCCGATCGGCCGGGCTTCGGAGGGACCAAAAAAGATGGGAGGAGATTGCGATGCGTAAGATCACTCGTCGAACCCTGGTGAAGGGCGCTGGCGCGCTGGGCGCGCTTTCCATTCTGCCCTCGCCAATCGTCCTTGCGGCCAACAATCCGGTGCAGATTGGCGTTGTCGGCAAGGTGAAGATTCCCTGGTTCGACAATGTCGCCAAGGGAGTCGCGCAAGCCGGAAAAGAGCTCGGCGTCGATGCCTCGATCATCAATCCGACAACCGACGATCCCGCCGAGCAAGTCCGTGCGATCGAGGATTTGATCGCCAAAAAGGTCGACGTGATCGGGGTGATACCCAATGACGGCAAGGCGCTCGAGCCTGTGCTCGGCCGAGCACAAGCCACCGGCATAAAGGTCATTATGAACGAATCGCCCCAGCAAAAGAACGCTGATTGGGACGTTGAGCTCATCCAGGACAAAGCCTTCGGCGAGGCCCATCTCGAGGCCTTCGCCGAAGCGATCGGCGGCGAAGGCAAATACGTGGTCTACGTTGGCGGCTTGACCGTCACGCTACACAATCTCTGGGCTGATTACGCCGCCGCGCTGCAGAAGCAGAAATATCCGAAGATGCAGCAGATCGGCGATCGGTTCGGCGTCTCCAACAGCGTGGATGACAGCTATAAGACAGCGATTGACCAGATGCAGGCGCATCCCGACCTCAAAGGATTCTTGATCTTCGGCGCCAACGGGCCGATTGGCGCTGGGCAGGCTGTCGCCGACCAAGACAAAATCGGGAAGGTCATTGTGGTTGGGCCGTTCATTCCGAGTCAAGGTCTCAAGCTCATGAAGGAAGGGGCCATCACCCGCGGTTACCTCTGGAACCCGATCGATTCGGGCTATGCGCTTGTCGCTCTCGGCAAGACTCTGGCGACCGGTGGCGAGATCAAAGATGGCATGGAGCTGCCCGGCGTGGGCGTCGTCCAGGTCAATACTGACAAGCACGTTATCCGCGCCAATAAGCAGATCGACCTCAATCCTCAGACCATCGACAAGTGGGCCAAGATCATCTGACGCGTTGACGATCGACGTCGGAAGCCGCGCCTCGTGTGGAGCTCCAGATGAGGCGCGGCGCCTCGGCCCTCGGACTATTTCCCTCTGACATGTGGGTTCTGGGACGAGCGGCATGACAACGGATGCACCCGCCTTCGACGCTCCGCGACCGTTCCTTTCGCTTGCGGGAATCAGCAAGCGATTTGGCGGAACGATGGCGCTTGAGGCGATCGATTGGTCGGTGGAAGCGGGTGAAGTGCATTGCCTCGTCGGAGAGAACGGATCGGGGAAGTCGACGCTGATCAAAATCGTCAGCGGCGTTCATGTCCCGGATCGCGGCGGCTCGATCACGATCGGAGGCTCTCGTTTTTCGAGCCTCACGCCGAAATTGGCCAAGTCGCTGGGCGTGCAAGTGATCTTCCAGGATCTGTCTCTCTTCCCAAATCTTACCGTGCTGGAGAACATAGCGATCGACTGCGAGCTCCGATCACCGCTCCTGCCCCCGCCGCGGCGCGCCATGCGCGATGCGGCGATCGCCGCGCTCGCGCGGTTGAACGCGCACCTTCCCCTTGATGCGAAGGTCGGGACGCTCCCGGTCGCGCAGCGCCAGATCGTCGCCATCTGCCGCGGGCTGGCGGCGAATGCTCGGCTCCTGTTTATGGACGAGCCGACGGCGTCGCTCACGCGACGCGAGGTCGAGTTGTTGCTGGAGACCGTCCGCCGTCTCAAGGCGCTAGGTGTTGCGGTCGTATTCGTCAGTCACAGGTTGGAGGAGGTCGTTGAGATTGCCGAGCGCGTGACCGTTCTGCGCGATGGTCGCAAGGTCGGCACCTTTCCGGCCTCCAAGATCGACGATCACAGCCTTGCCGAACTCATGACCGGCGAGAGCATCGTGCACGCGGTCACGGCTCGCCCGCTGCGCGATGCGCGCCCGGCGCTCGAAGTTCGAGGCGCTTCGCGCGCAGGCGAGTTCGAGAACGTCTCATTGGTCGTTCGTCGAGGCGAGATCCTAAGCGTGATCGGCCTTTTGGGAGCCGGCCGAACCGAGCTCGCCTTGGCTCTGTTCGGCATGGCTCCGCTTGAGCGCGGAGAAATTCTGCTCGATGGAGCGCCGCTCATTCTTCGCTCAAACCAGGACGCGGTGAGCGCAGGCATCGCCTACGTTTCCGAAGATCGGCTGACACTCGGCCTCAATCTCAAGCAATCCATCGCCGATAATGTCGCGATCACGGTTCTTGACCGATTGGCCGACGCGATTGGTCTCGTTTCGCCCAGTCGTCGGAACAGGCTGGCGAGCGATTGGATCACCCGGCTGGGCATTCGGACGCCGAACGCTGACGCAGCTGTCCTGACCCTGTCCGGCGGTAATCAACAGCGTGTCGTCTTGGCGAAGTGGCTGGCGACCGATCCGAAGGTCCTGATTCTTGACAGTCCAACTGTCGGCGTCGACGTCCGCAACAAACAGGGCATTTATGAACTGGTGCGTCGCCTGGCGGCTCAGGGCGTAGCCATCCTTCTCATCTCCGATGAGGTCCCCGAGGTCTACTACAATTCCGACCGCATTCTGCACATGCGCAATGGGCGGATCGTAAGCGAATTTATCCCCGGAGTCGCCGATCAACACGCGCTTTCGGACGCGCTCTATGCTTAAACTGTTTGGAGCCCTCTTTGGACGCACAGAGTCTGTGCTGCTGGCCGCTATCCTGCTGACGGCGTTCGTTTTCTTTTTGTCGTCACCCTATTTTTTTACTCTCTCCAATTTCGTGAACCTGGTCGAAGCCTACTCCGTCACCACAATCTTCGCTGCCGGCGCGTTCGTGGTCCTGGTTTCAGGCGGCATCGACGTCTCATTCACTGCAACTGCCGCCGCGTCGCAATATCTCGCGGCATACCTGATTGCTCAGGTCGGCTGTCCAGCCGCTCCGGCGCTCGTGCTTGCCGCGATGCTCGGAGCCGCTCTTGGCTGCATCAATGCCCTCCTGACGTACTATCTACGCATTGCTTCCATCATCGTGACGATCGCCACTTCCAGTATCTATTACGCGTTCCTCATCTACTTCACCAATGCGGAGGAGATTTACAATTTGCCGGATTGGTGGTCGGGCCGCATCACCTTCCTGCGTTTCGCCACGGCCTCCGGTGTCGTGAAGATCACGCTACCGATCGTCATCATGGTCGCCGTGGTCCTGCTGACCCAATATCTGATGGCTTGGACGCGGATCGGACGACAGGTCTATGCGCTTGGCGGCAATCCGGAGGCCGCAAGTCGAGTTGGCGTCGGCGTGCTTCGAGTTCAGTTGCTTGCCTACGGTTATCTTGGGCTTCTCGCAGCCGTCGCCGGATTCGTTCAGGCAGGACGCGTCCACCAAGCCGTTCCGACAGCGATGGCCGGGCAGGAATTGAATGTGCTCGCTGTCGCTATTTTGGGCGGCGCCAGTCTGATCGGCGGCGTCGGGTCCGTAGGCGGCGTTGTGCTCGCCGTTCTCTTTCTCGCCATGCTGCAAAACGGGCTTAATCTGATCGGCGTATCGTCGTATTTTTTTGGGGTGATTATCGGTCTCGCCATCCTGATCTCCGTTAGCTTGACTGCTTATGCCGAGTATCGCGGCCGCAAGGCTTTCGTCGTGAGACCTACCTGATGCGCCCCCCGCCTCCTCGTTTCGGAGAGCCTCACCGCCGAGGCTTGGGCCAGCTTGATCAACTGATCGCGGCTCTCAGGGAGCGTCCGACTGGTATCGCCGGCCTCTTCGCGCTGTTGGCTCTGCTCCTTGCGTGCTTCTCGTTCTTTATGCCAGCGACCTTTCCGCACGTCGCGACGCTTCAAGCGATGATGTTCCAGCTTCCTGAACTGGGGCTGCTCTCGCTGGCGATGGCGATCCCGCTAATTTCGGGCGGCATCAATCTGGCGATCATAGCCACTGCGAATCAGGCGAGCCTGCTGATGGCCTGGATACTGACCGCGCTCATGCCGGCCCACGCGAGCGGGATAACTCTTGCCCTCTGGCTGTCTGGCGCGCTCGCCGCTGGGCTTTTGAGCTGTATCCTCGTCGGCGTGATCACTGGATTGATGGTGGCCGCGATCGGCATCCATCCGATCCTGGTGACGCTAGGAACCATGACTCTGCTCCATGGCCTGAGCATCTATTTCACTCGCGGCCGGACACTTTCGGGCTTCCCCGACGACTTGATCCTGATCTCCAACAAGACGATCGGGGGCCTCCCGCTCTCCTTCGTCGTCTTCATGATCGTGGCGCTGGCTGCGCATGTGCTGCTGACGCGGACCGAGCTTGGGGTACGCATCCACATGATCGGATCGAACCTGGAGGCAACCCGCTTCTCCGGCGTCAACACGCGCCGCGTGCAAGTCTGGGTCTATCTCATCTCGAGCATCTTATGCTGGCTCGCTGCGATCATCATGATGGCGCGCTTCAATTCCGCCGGCGCAGACATTGCTCAGTCGTACCTGCTGATCACAATCCTCGCGGCGATTTTGGGAGGCATCGATCCCTATGGCGGCTTTGGCGGAATCGGGGGCCTATTCGTTGGGCTCTGGATCCTTCAAGTCATCGCGAGCGGCTTCAACCTCATGAACGTCAGTCCTCATCTGGCGCTTGCTTCCTGGGGACTGATCCTCCTACTGGTCATGGCGGTCAAACGTTTTGCCGGGACGTCGGGCCGCTTTGCCGCCATCACCCGCTCTCAGTCGGAAGTCTTGCCTGCTCTGCCGCTCGACAGGCCACACGAAGGTCCGCAATGATTTGTTTCTTGGTTGCCCGCTGCCGGGATAAGCGGAGGCAGCGCGTATGACGGACGACGCTACCCATGTCGGCTTTATCGGTCTTGGTCACATGGGCCACGGCATGGGGGTCAATATCCTGAAACGCGGCTTTCCATTGCATGTGATGGTTCATAGGAACCGCAAGGCTGTGGACGACCTTATTCAGCGAGGCGCGCAGGAAGCCGCCACGCCCAAAGCCATGGCGGCCGCTTGCGACATCGTCATTCTTTGCGTCCCTGGGGCAAAGGAAGTTGAGGCTTTGATGACGGGCGACGACGGACTTGCCGCCGGCTGCCGGCTAGGACTTACCGTTGTCGACTGCACAACCTCCGATCCTTCCACATTGCTGCGCTTGGCTGCCGAATACGCGCCGCGTGGCCTTGTGTTTGTCGACGCGCCGCTCGGGCGCTCGCCGCACGAGGCATGGCAAGGCGCGCTCTCGACCATGGTCGGCGGCGAGCTTTCGACGCTTGAGCGAATCCGCCCTGTTCTTGCGGCCTTCGCTACGACGATCCAACACGTGGGCGCGCTTGGAAATGGCCATCGACTTAAACTGGTCAACAACCTCATATCGCTCGGCTATGCCGCGCTCTACTCGGAGGCGCTCGCGCTCGCCGTCAAAGGGGGACTCGACGCCGCGTCGTTCGACGCTCTCATACGCTCGAGCCGTATGCACTGCCCGTTCTATGACACGTTCATAGGCTGGGTCGTCTCAGGCGATCGCCAAAGCCATCCTTACGCGCTCGACGACGCTTTACGCACGATTTCCGACGTCGTTCAATTTTCCCAGTCGGTTGGCCTGAAGGCACGCCTCGCAGGCAGTGTGCGAGAAATCTACACCGAAGCCGTAACAGACGGGTTTGGCGCAGCGATGCTACCTGAGCTGCCGCGCGCCGTCGCGAAAGCGAACGATCTTGATCTCAAGCCCGCGTTCGACGGCGCGGCGTCGTAGGCCTCCGGCGCACGAGACCTTCCGCGGCGGCCCTTGATGCCCGCTGCGCTCGCTCCGGCGGAGGCGGGACTTCCAGACCGGAAAGGACCCGCTGCGTGCTGGCTTCGATATTGCGGACGTGCTCAGACATCGCGTCGGCGGCGCGATCGGGAGTACGTGTCGTGATCCCGGCGGCGATTTTAATGTGATCTGCTGTGCTCTGCGCGATCAAGCCGGGCTCATTCCGCGCCCGTCGGTCAAAGTTCTGGAAGTCGAGGCCAAGATTGTAGAGACCGTAAGCGATCCGTTGGAGCACGGCGTTGCCGGCTATTTCGGACAACTTCTCGTGGAAGCGGGTGTCGAGAATGCGAAACCCGACGGGATCGTCCTGAACGGTCTTATGCGCATCGATGATATCGCGGAGTTCGTGGATGTCTGCGGGCGTCGCTTTTGCAGCCGCTCTTCGAGCAATTTCAATTTCGATGACCCTCCGACTATCGAAAGCGTCGGCGAAATTAGCCTTTGTCAAGGAGAGGTAGAAGTCGAGGGGCGCGAGCAGTGTCCGCGCATGAAGATCGCCGACATAAGCGCCGCCCCCGTGCAGCGAGTTGATGACCCCGAGCATTGACAAGGCTCGCAACGCTTCGCGGAGACTTGGCCTGCTGATGCCGAAAATCTCGATGAGCTCACGCTCGGGAGGCAGCCGGTCGCCCGCGCGCAGGCTCCCCGTTCGAATAAGCTCGAGAATCCGAGCGACCACCTGCTGGCCTATAACCCGCTTGTCGTTTGGGTCCATCCTGGCGACAGCCAGATCTTTCGCTTTCGGCCTTTTCGCCATTGTCCACTCAGATTCGACAGCTTTGCCCAACCTTACAGCGTCTGTCGGCGTTCTCCAGCCAGCAATTGTTTTCAGACCCTTCACACAGACCGGGCGCCGTTTGCTGTCTGATCTCAATTCTGAACCGGACTTTCGGCCTAACGACCGGGAACGCGCCCGAGGCGCCAACGCTCGACGCGTGAGGGAGCTCGCCCGCGCCGCGGTGCAGGTTCGCTTGCGAGCAAGCCGTCGCCTCCCGTGTTTGACAAATCTTTTGGGCGGATTGTGGGAAACGCCGCACGGCTTGATTGATGATCGAATGCGTGCCGTGCCGCCTTTTGACGCGCTATGCTACCCCACACGAACAAATTCGTATCAGTTCGTCGCAATCGAGGGGCTAGTCCAAGCGAATGGGTCCGTCGTAGTGTAACTGCGGGGCCGAACGTCCCGCTGTCGCTCTCGGCGTCGTCAGAGCGATAAAATCGAAATGGAGGGAACGCGATATGAGGGTAAGAGCTGCTTTGGCCGCCGCTGCCGGCGGCGCGCTGGTGCTGGCCGCCGGTCTTGCGGGAACCGCCAACGCGGAAGCCGTCTGCAGTCATGATGTACGCGTGCTGGCCCAGCCGCGGGACGGCCTGACGCTGCTTGAGAAATACAAGGACGAGTTCAAGGGTCTCTCAGGCGCGTCGTTCAACATCGACTATCTTAATGAGAACGATCGCCGCGCCAAGTCCCGCGCCGATGCCTCGACCGTCGGTAAGTACAACGTCTATTACATCGACGAAGCCAATGTGGCGCTGTTCGCCAAGTCGAAGTGGGTCGTGCCGCTGCTCGACTATTATCCCAAGGAATATGACTTCGCCGACTTCGATCCCGGCCGGCAGAAGGTGGCGACTTTCGAGGACAAGGTCTATTTCGCCCCGCTGACCGGCGGCGGCGACCTGCTCGTCTACCGCAAGGACCTGCTCGAAAAGGCGGGTATCAAGCCGCCAACGACGCTCGACGAGATGATCGCTGACGTGAAGAAGCTGCATGACCCCGATCACGGCGTCTATGGCATCGCGTTGCGCGGCCAGCGCGGTTCCGGCGCCAATGTCTGGCGCTGGATGCCCTATTTCCGCGGCTTCGGAGGCAAGTGGTTCGACGGCAACACGCCCGTGTTCGATGGCGAGCCGGCGGTGAAGGCGACCGAGACCTATCTCGAGCTATTCAAATATTCACCGCCTGGCACCAAGACCGGCAGCTGGGACGAATCGACCGGCGCGTTCCTCTCTGGCGAGGTGGCGCTGCTGGTCGAGTCGACGCCGCTCGCCGGCGAAGCGATCGATCCGAAACTGTCGAAGGTGGTCGGCAAGGTCGGTTACGCGCCGCCTCCCTCGCCGCTGACCGGTGGTGGATACGCGCACGGCCTCGCCATCGGCACGAAGGCGAACAAGGACGACGCGGCGAAGAAATGCGCCGGCCTGTTCATCGCCTGGGCGACGTCGAAGGAGAACGAGAAGCGCCGCCTCGACGACGGCGAGTTTGGCGAGCTCAACCGCACGAGCATCATGACCAGCGACGAGTTCAATCAGAAGTTCGGCGCCGATCTTGGCCAGGCGCTGGCCGAGACGGCCAAAGTAACGGCGGTTAATTTTTGGCAGGATCCGGAATGGCCGAACCTTGGCGACCATTGGGGCATTGAGCTCGAGGAGCTCATCACCGGCACACGAACCGACATCAAAGGCTCGCTTGACGAGCTCAACACCTTCGCGAAGGGGCTTGTGGCCAATCGCAAGTAGCACCGGCTAGAAAGGGCGCCCTTCCGCGCTGCGGAGGGCGCCGCCTGAATTCAAAGCGGTCGCCTCAACGCCTATGAAAGTTCGCACGAGTCTGCCGATCGTCTTCACCGTGCCGACCCTGGCGGTCCTCGCGATTCTGGCTTTCGTGCCGACGATCGATGCGATCAACATCGCTCTGCAGAACCGAGAGCTGAGCAATCCCGACAGCGTCTATATCGGCTTCGCCAACTTCCGCGCTCTCATAGATGATCCGCGCTTTCTCAATTCAGTTCGGGTCTCGATCGAATGGGAGATCCTCACCGTTGTCGCCACGATGGCGGTCGCGATCCCTCTCGCTGTTCTTATGTTCGAGACGACGCCGCCGAACGTGCGCAATGCCCTCTGTGTCCTTTTCATCGTGCCGGCGCTCTTGCCGCGCGTCTCAGCGGCATTCGTCTGGCGCTTCGCGTTCCATCCGCTGTTCGGTCTGGCGGTCTATCCGCTCAAGCTGATCACGGGCCATCCGGTCGACCTACTCGCCGATCCTCACACCGCTATGCTCGCAGTCGCGGTCGTCGACGTGTGGCAATGGGGCCTTTTGTTCTCGGTCGTCATCGTCAAGCTTCTGGAAACGCTGCCGCCTCAACCGCTCGAAGCGGCGCGCCTCGACCATGCGCGGACGTGGGAAGTTCACGCTTACGTCGCGCTGCCGATGCTGCGCGGGGCGCTCATCAGCCTTGTTTTCATCAAGATGATCGAATCGCTGCGAGCCTTCGATCTGATCTACGTCATGACGCGTGGCGGCCCCGGCATCACGACGGAAACGCTGGACATGTACGCCTTCTCTCAAGGCTTCATCGAATCGGGCCGCATCTCTTACGCATCGAGCATGGCGGTGCTGATGATGATCGCGACGACTGTGGCCTTCACTGTTCTCTGGCGACGGGTGCAGCGATGGCAGGAGGTCTGAGCCGATTGGCGGCCCGCGCAATTATCGCGGCGGCCGCGGCGTCAGTGATCGTACCGATCCTGTGGACGTTGCTGAGCGGGTTCAAGAACCGCGTCGACATTGTGACGCCGACGCCGATGCTGTTTTTCACTCCGACGCTCGACAATTTTCTCTACGTGCTCGAACGCGAGAGCGTGCGCGCGGGCCTCATCAACTCGATTATCGTATCCGGATGCTCGGTGCTGATCGGCGCAGTGCTTGGGCTTCCTCTGGCCTACGCCGTCGCGCGATATCCGATGCGCTTCGCCAACGACATCCAGTTTTTTGTATTGTCGCTAAGATTTCTTCCGCCAGTCGCGATCGCCATTCCGCTCATCGTCATTTGGCTCGACGTCGGTCTCTACGATACGCGCCTCGCCCTCATCGTCACCTACAGCCTGCTGACGCTCGCGACGACCATCTGGCTTGCGATTCCCGCCTTCAAGCGCGTGCCGAACGAGATCGAGGAGGCGGCCTTTGTCGACGGCTACGGGCCTTACGCGATCTTCTTCCTTATCGCGCTGCCAATCGCTTGGAAGTCCCTTATCGGGGCCATAGTGTTCTCCTTTGTGCTTGTCTGGAACGAATTTCTTATCGCGCTTATGCTGACGACGTCCGATGCTAGGACGCTTCCGGTCGTCGCTTCCGAAATGACCCAGCTCGGCCGCGACGTTCCCTGGGGCATTCTCAATGCGTCGGTTATTCTCTTGTCGCTGCCACCGCTCCTGTTCCTCGGTGTGCTGAGCAGCTTCTTGAGCTCCGCTCTCAAAGCCAGAAATCAAGGATAGTCCCATGCGCGCGCTTGTTCTCGAACGGAAGCGAGTCTTGTCTCTTCGGGACATCGACCTTCCCACGGCGCTCGGCCCGGACGACGTCCGCATCAAGCTACACACGGTCGGCGTCTGCGGCAGCGACGTGCATTACTACACGCACGGTGGAATTGGCTCTTACATCGTCAAGAGCCCAATGGTGCTTGGGCACGAAGCGTCAGGCACGGTGACGGAGATTGGCGCCAATGTACGCTCGCTTGCAATTGGCGATCGGGTCTGCATGGAGCCCGGCGTGCCGAACTTCCGCTCCAAGGCGACGCGGCTCGGCGTGTACAATGTCGATCCCGAGGTCACGTTTTGGGCGACGCCGCCGATTCATGGCTGCCTCACAGGCTCGGTCGTCCATCCCGCGGCCTTCACCTTCAGGCTGCCCGACAACGTAACGTTTGAAGAGGGCGCGATGGTTGAACCCTTCGCCGTGGGCATGCAAGCGGCGACGCGGGCGCGCATCAAACCGGGTGACGTCGCGGTGGTGCTTGGCGCCGGGCCTATCGGCATTATGGTCGCTCTCGCGGCGCTGGCGGGGGGCTGCAGCAAGGTTCTGGTCAGCGACGTCCACCAGCCGAAACTTGACATCGCCAGCCGCTATCCGGGAATTGTCCCGGTCAACATCTCCAAGTGTGATCTCCCTGATGCGGTGAAGAGCGAGACTGGCGGGTGGGGCGCCGACATTGTGTTTGACGCGAGCGGCGCGGCGAAGGCGATCGAAGGGTCGGTAAGTATTGTCTGTCCCGCGGGCGCGATCGTGCTTGTGGGCATTCCCGTCGAGCCCGTAGCCTTCAACATTCCCGGCGCGATCGGCAAGGAATTGCGGATCGAGACTGTTTTTCGCTATGCCAATATGTATGAGCGCGCGCTGAACCTTATCGGCTCCGGTAAGGTCGACCTCAAGCCGCTCATCTCCTCGACTTTCGATTTTGAGCGCTCGATCGAGGCGTTTGAGCGTGCAGCCGAAGGGCGTCCCGCCGACGTCAAGCTGCAGATCGACATGACAAAAGCTGTTGCCTGAACCGATGGCCGAACTGTCGTTCCGCAACATCTCAAAGAGCTACGGCGAAACAGAGGTCGTCGTCGGTTTCAACCTCGAGGTGAAAAACCACGAGTTCATCGTCTTTCTCGGGCCGTCTGGCTGCGGCAAGTCAACGATCCTACGCATGATCGCGGGGCTCGAGGACATCAGCGGCGGCGAGCTGCGGATCGACGGGCAGGTGGTCAACCTGCTCTCGCCGCGCGAGCGCAACATTGCAATGGTCTTTCAGAACTACGCGCTCTATCCCCATATGTCAGTGCGCGACAACATCGCGTTCGGCCTCAAGCGCATGAAGATCGCGCCCGACGAAATCGGCCGCCGCATCGCGGCGGCCGCCGCTACTCTGGGACTCGAGCCGTTCCTCGAGCGCAAGTCGACCGCGCTTTCGGGCGGCCAGCAGCAGCGTGTCGCGATTGCTCGCGCCATCGTGAAGACGCCGGGTGTGTTTCTGTTCGACGAACCGCTCTCGAACCTCGACGCCAAGCTGCGCAACCATATGCGTGTCGAGATCGCCAGATTGCATCAGCGCCTCAAAACGACGACAGTCTATGTCACCCATGATCAGCTCGAGGCGATGACGCTCGCCGATCGCATTGTCCTTCTGCGCAACGGCCTGATCGAACAGGTCGGTACGCCACGCGAAATCTTCAACCGGCCGAACAGTCAATTCGTCGCCGCCTTCATCGGCACGCCGGCAATGAACTTCTTTGAAGTCGACGCGAACGGGGGCGGACTCAACGTTGCGGGCCGCAATGCGCCAACGCTCTGCCTTGATCGCGAACGTTTCGACCTTGACGGCTCGAAGACGATCGTCGCTGGCGTTCGGCCCGCTCACTTTCGCGCCGCGAGTCCTTCCGAGACCGCTAATGTCATCGACGGCGATGTCGATCTCATCGAGTTCCTTGGCAATGACGCCCTGATCAATTTCAAATATGCAGACGTCGAGATCGGCGTTCTGCTGCCGGCGCAACAGTGTCCCGCGGTCGGCGATCATGTGCGGATGACATTCTCGGATGATAACCTTCATGTCTTCGACAAGGAGACCGGTCGCTCGCTCGCGCGGAGACAGTAAGGGGACGAGACATGGCGCGGAAGAAAGGCGCGGCCCGACCGCCGAATTTCGAATCGATTGTGACCGATCCTTCGCAGTCGTTCAAATGGCACCAGCACGATTGTCCGAGCAACATCGCCCGCTGGAACTATCATCCCGAATATGAAATTCACCTCATCACCCGCTCGCACGGGCGCCAGTTCGTCGGCGACCATATCGGCGAGTTCGGCCCGGGTAATCTTGTGCTTGCCGGCTCCAATCTGCCGCACAACTGGATGAGCGATCTCAAGCCCGGCGAGGTGATCGAAGGGCGGGACGTGGTCGTTCAGTTCGCCCCGGATCTGTTGCGGTCACGGGCCGACGTCTTTCCTGAACTGGCGGACCTTGAGCCGTTCCTGACCGACGCCCTCAGTGGCTTCGAGTTCTTCGGTGACGCCGCGCGGCGCGGCGCCGGTCTCATGCGGCGTATCGGCGCGACGCGTGGATTTCAACGGCTTGCGCTGTTTTTTGAGCTCATCGATTTGCTGGCGCGCACGCCTGAGAAGAAGATCCTTGCTTCCCCCGACTACGCGCCCACTCTCGATAAGAAGACGCTCGGCGTTGTGCATGACGTCATCTCGTATATGGTCAACAATCTCTCTGGGACGGTCAGAATGTCAGAGGCGGCCGCGATCGCCGGGATGACGCAATCGACTTTTTCTCGCTTCTTCAAGAAGAATACTGGCGCCAATTTCGTCGACTATTCACGAAAACTGCGCATCGGCCGCGCCTGCAAGCTGCTGTCGGACACCCGACGTCCCGTCACCGACATCTGCTTTGAGGTTGGCTACGCTAATATATCCAACTTCAACCGCCACTTTCGCAAGGAGCGCGGCGTGACGCCCACACAATACAAGCGGCTCTCGAATCTGCGCGCGCCGCCGGCTTCGCCTTCCGCCTGAGTTCCTGTTTTGAGCGGAATTTCTGGCTCGTTTCCCACGAGGCCAGAGGCAATTGTGTGATCGCCGTGCGCCTTTTCATCTATTCCGTGTTCATGCGGACGAAGTCTCGGACGATGGCCCGTACAACGATGCAAGATGCGACGACGGCGCGCGCGCGGGGATGAAAATCAGCTGGATCTCTGCGATCACTTTCGGCCTCGGCGCTGGCTTGGCAGGCTTGTGCGGCGGTCTCTACGCGCCGACCATGAGCCTGAGCCTGATCCCCACGATGGGTCGACCTTCGTCGTCGAAAGCTTTGTGACTGTCGTGATCGGCGGCGCCGATGTGCTCATGGGCACTGCGCCGGCGGGCGTTCTGCTCGCGATCATTTGGACGGCGCTTAACGCATGGCATGGGCGGATCGTCGGTCAGATCGGCTTGCTCATCGCTGTTATCCTTGTCATCCGCGTCCTGCCGGACGGCATTGTTGCCGCCATCCCGGAAGGCGGGGTCAATGCGGACGCGTTTCGCCGCCATCTCATGCTCTGATGACGGCCGCATACGAGGCTTCGAGTTACGCCAAGACTACTTCCTCAGTACAGTTTGGGGCGACATCCCGAACGTCCGCTTAAAGCTTCGGCTGAAATGGCCAAGGTCACTGAAGCCGTGCGCAAAGGCCGCGTCTGTGACGGAACGAACGTCGCCTTGCGTAAGAGCGAGTCGGCTTGCTTCAAGCCGTTCCGACCACACCCAGCGCATGGGGGTCGCGCCGAGCGTGCCGAAGAGGCGATTGAGGCTTCGCACGGACATTGCGCCAGCGGCTGCGAGCGCCTCCGGCCTCAGTTCCGGGTCATCGAGATTCGCACGCGCAAACCGCATGACTCGCTCGAGCGGCCGGGAAGTTTGCGCCGCGGGCAGGGCGTGGCGTTCCAAGTCGCAAATGGAAGCAAGAAGGTCAGTGACGGCATTCGATAGCCTTTTCGCAATCGAGGGACCAGGCTCCCGAGAGAGTTCGATGTTCAGACAGCGGGTGAGAAGCTCGCTCAAGATCGACGAGAGAGGATTGCTGCAATCGATTTTGCGCGCCAGAAAGTCGGTTGGCCGGTCGAGCTTCGCTTCGAGAAGTCGCCTCGGTACTTTCACCAGCTGAGTTCTTGCTTTCAATGCATAGTCGAATGTGGCGGCGCAATCATAGATCACGAGGTCGCCTGGACCGAGCCGTGCCGAGCGGCCTAACTGAGTCAGTTCGCCCGACCCTTGCTGTATGAGACTGACGATGAAGACGTCCTGGCCGTCGTTTTGTATGTGGCGAGCGGTCCGCGACCAGAAATGTAACGGCGCATCCAATTCTGCGACGACGAGCGGCCCCAACTCCCCGCTGGTCAGACTCCCTGAAAATTCGTCGTCAACGACTTCAGTTTCCGCCGACGCGGAAACGTACTTCTTGCAAACGACCTCTTGCCAGAACTCCAAACGCTCGGACGGTTTTTTGTCGGCGGTCGTTAAGCTCTGTTTCACCCCGGCCGCGCCTCACTCGTGCGACGTTCCAGACGGACATCACGTTCGCGTGAAGGCAAGCAAACGCTATGCCACGACTTTGCGCAAGGGGCTAAGCGACGGAAGCTCTGTGGAGCCGGCGACTACGGCGTCAGCCCCCGTCCGCATCGCATTGAAGACGTCAGAATTTCTTCCAGTCTCCAGCTCCTTCGAACGCGGCTGCGGCCGCGTAAATCGTCTCCTCATCGAAATGCTTGCCGATTAGCATGGCGCCAATCGGGAGCCCGTCGCCCAATCCGCAAGGGATGCTCATCGCGGGATGACCCGTCACGTCGAAGGGCGCGGTGTTACCGATCATCTCGAACGCGCGCTGGAGATAGAGGGCGAGCGGCGCGTCGGGGGGAGGCAGGGGAGTGGCTTTCACCGGAAGGGTCGGCATGAGCAAGAGGTCGTATGTCTCGAACGCTTTGTCATAAGACCCACGGATCCTGCGAGCCAAATTTTGCGCCTTCGCGTAAAAACGCCCGCGATAGTGGGTGAGAAAGAACTGGCCGACCATCATCGAGATTTTGAGGCTATCGGAGAGATCGTCGGCCGTCTGGCGCCAGTTGGCGTGGGCGTCGAGGAGACTGACCGTGTAAAGGCCTTTCCAGTTAAAGCCCATTCCATTGCCGAGCATCATCTGCGCTTGCAGCCCTTCGAGCGCGATTGGCGTCCATACCGCCGGCGCAAGAAGATGATCCGGTATGGAGACCTCTTCGACGCTTGCGCCAAGTGACTTGAAGCGTTTGGCTGCTTCTCGCACGCTGGCGTCGACGTCATTTTCGCTATTGGCGTGGCCGAAGCCTTCCTTGACGACGCCGATCTTGAGGCCTTTCGCGCCGCGCTTCGTCGCGGCCGAATAGTCTCCGACCTTCGGCGCATATTGGCGCGGGTCGAGGCCGTCCGACCCCGCCAGAACGTCGAGCATGAGCGCGTTGTCGGCGACGGTCGCCGTAATCGGACCTGTGTGGTCGATCGTCGCCTCGATCGGCATGACGCCGGTGTAGGGCACCAGTCCATGCGTGGGCTTCATTCCGTAGATTCCGCAGAACGAAGCCGGCATGCGGATCGACCCGCCCTGGTCGCCGCCGATCGCGAGATCGACTTCGCCGGCCGCAACCAGGGCGCCGCTTCCCGAAGACGATCCGCCCGCGGAATAGCCGCGTTTATGTGGGTTGTGCACCGGACCGAGGGCGCCGGTGTGACTGCCGCCCGAGAGGCAAAAGCATTCGCAATGCGCCTTGCCCTTAATGATTGCGCCCGCGTCGAGGAGACGCGTGACGATTGTGGCGTCGATGTTGGGCATATAGCCTTCGAGGGTCGAGGAGCCGTTCATCATCGGGACGCCGGCGACACAGACATTGTCCTTGACGGCGACGGTCTTGCCCTTGAGCTTGCCTTTCGGCGCGCCGTGAATATCGGTCTTTACGTACCAGGCGTTGAGCGGATTCTCCTCGGGACTCGGCCGATATCCGGGCGTGCGCGGATATTTGACGACGGGAACCTCGTCGGGCATCTGATCGACGATATCGTAAGCGGCGAAGCTGCCGTCCATCAGCGAAATGAACTCGCCAACGCGTTCTTTCGTCATGGTCATGCCGAGGCTCTCGACGACGTCCGTCATCTGTTCGATCGTTGGGCGCTTTACGGTCATGAGTTGTCTCCTGCTTCCTATTTTGGCCGTTCTGGCTCAAGAGCGGTCTTCGCCGACTGTCGACGCGCGCGTGGTTAGTCGCTGACGCCAATGAATTCGTTGATGAGGCCATGCCCGTGCAATTCGTCCGGCTTGGCCGAATGCACGATGGTCCCTTTCTGGATGATCAAGACCCGCTCGGATAGCGCGGCGATGAAGTCGAGATTTTGCTCGACGAGGATCATCGTCAAGCCGCCCTTCGAACGAAGGCCAAGAAGCGTATCCACGATCTCGTCGATGATTGACGGCTGGATGCCTTCAGTCGGTTCGTCCAGCAAGACCAGCCTCGGGTCGCCCACTAGGCAGCGCGCCATGGCAAGCAACTGCTGCTCGCCGCCCGATAGCGCTCCTCCGGGACGGTCAATCAGCCGCTCGAGGCGAGGGAAAGTCTCCAGCACCGCCCCAATCGCCGCCGCTTCATCCTTTGGCCGTCCGACAGCGCCCATCCGCAGGTTGTCACGCACGCTGAGAGCTGGAAAAATCTCACGCCCCTGCGGCACATATCCCATACCTGAGCGCGCCCGCCGGTAGGGCTCGGCTCGAGTGATATCGGCCCCCTCCAACATCACGCGTCCTGCGGTTGCTGGAATGTAACCCATCAGCGCCCGCAGCAGCGTGGTCTTGCCCATACCGTTGTGGCCGAGGACGCCGACGAATTCGCCCGGGGCAACGCTGAAGCTCACGCCGCCCAGAATCGGAATGCGGCCATAGCCAGCGGCGAGATCGCTGACCTCCAGCATCATGCCGCGGCCGCCTGTTTTCCAAGATAGACGGCGCGCACAGTCGGATTATGCATGATCGCTTCGACGTTGTCCTCGATGAGAACAGCGCCCTGATTGAAAACCGTGACCTTGGTCGCGATCATCCGGATGAATTGCATGTCGTGCTCGACAACGATGAGCGCCTTGGTCTTATTGATGTCGCGCACAAGCTCGACGGTGCGCAGCACCTCGTGGTCCGTCATTCCGGCCGCTGGCTCGTCGAGCAGCACAAGATCTGGATCAGTCGACAGCACCACGCCAAGTTCGACCCACTGGCGCTGCCCGTGAGCCAATTGTCCGACGAGCCGAGAAGCGACGGCGGAGAGGCCAACGCGCTCGAGCATAGCGTCGACCGCCGCCCGCGCCTGAGCCCCGCGGTGCATCCGCGAGGCGGCGAGCCAGAGATTCTCGCGCACGGTCAGACCATCGAACACGCTCGGCACCTGGGTCTTGATGCCAACGCCTCGCCGCGCGATGTCGTGGGGTTCGGCGCCCGTTACATCCTCGCCGCGCAGCAGCACCGTTCCGGACGTCGGTTTGAGCTGACCAGTCAACATCTTGAAGAAGGTGCTCTTGCCGGCGCCGTTCGGACCAATCAGACAGCGCAGCTCTCCCTCACCGAGGACGAAGTTGACGTCTCGGACCGCGTGGACGCCGCCGAAGCGCATGCCTAACCCTCGAGTCTCGATCAGCGGAACGCTCATCGCGATGCTCCGGCGCGCGGCCGGATGAGCAACGCCTCAAGACCGCCAATCGTTGGCACGAGACCTTTGGGCACAAGGAGCACGAAAGCGACCAAAATAGCGCCGAGGATGAGCGGAACGTTGCCGAGTAGAGCTTGCCAGCCGGCGGCTCCGCTCGGCGCATTCGCGCCTAAAGCGGCAGTCAGCCACTGGATTCCAACGCATCCGATGATTGGCCCAATCAACGTGCCGCGTCCCCCGACAATGACCCAGATGATGATCTGCGCGGACTGCGCCAAGCCGAAGATGGTCGGGCTTACGAAGTTGCCCCAGTTGGCGAACAGGCAGCCTGCGTAACCCGCGAGCGCCGCGCCGATCGTAAAGGTCGCCAGTTTGTAAATGCGGGGATCGTAGCCGAGGAGTTGCGCGCGCTGTTCATTTTCCCGGATGCCGACGATCGTTCGGCCGAAGCGACTGGCGAGCAAGGCTCTCAGCCCGAAATAACAGAGGATGAGCGAAGCGGTCGAAAGATAGAACATCCCCTCGAGATCGATCTGCCAATCCTTGAAGAAGGGCACGTTCAACGAGGGAATGCCTGGAATGCCGTTAAAGCCGCCGAGCTTCGCGGAGCCGATGTGGAACTCGGGCCCCGCGGTCGAGTTGATCGAATTGAAGAGGATCAATGTCACGGTCAGCGTGATCACGCCGAGGTAGACGTCGCTGATGCGGCCGTAAAATATAAAATAGCCAAGCAACGCCGCAAAAGCCGCCGGAACGAGAATGGCCAGGATTAGCGGCGCGGTGCTCTCGCCGATGTTGACCATCGCGATCGCGTAGGTGTAGGCGCCGAGTCCGAAAAACGCCGACTGTCCGAAACAGAGAATACCTCCGAACCCCCAAACAAGAGCGAGCGACAAGGCGAGCACCGCCATGATCATGTAGACCGTGACGTTGAGCACTACGTCGAGATCAAACAGCCAAGGAACGAGGACCAGCACCGCGAGCCCGACGACCGCGATCAGCGCGAGCCCGAGACCGTTAAGAGCGCGCGCGCTCAAAGGCTGCCTCTAAAGAAACGGCCGGTTATGCCTTGAGGGAGCGCCCGGATCAGCACAATCGCCGCCGCAAGCAGCGCAACCTCGCCGAACACCGGAGTCGTGACATAAGTGGCGATCTGGTTGACCGCTCCGAACAGCGTCGACGCCGCGGTTGTGCCCATCACGATCGATGCGCCGCCGCCGATCACGGTGATGAAGCATTTGGCAACATAGGCCGCGCCGATCGTCGGGAATATGCCCGAGACAGGCGCGATGACGGCGCCGGCAAGCCCAGTCAGCGCCGCGCCAACACCAAAGGTAATCGAGTAGACACGATTCGGATTGACCCCGAGCGCCGCCGCCATGTTCGCGTTCTGCATCGTTCCACGTGCGATCAGACCCAGCTTGGTGAACCGCAGGACTGCGAGAACGCCGCCAAGGACGACGATCGCGACTCCGATCACGAACAGTGTGTAGGTGCTCGTCCGATATTCTCCGATCTCGAAACTGCCCAGCGGCGCCGAAAGGCCAACCGTGGTGTTGCCAAAAATCGCCGTCGTTAGCCCAACGAGAAACAAGCTCAGGCCCCAAGTCGCCAACATCGTGTCGATCATTCGCCCGTACAGCCAGCGAATGACAGTGCGCTCGACGATAATTCCGATTGCGCCGACAACGATCGGCGCAACGATCAGCATCGCGACCCAGATGCTAAGGCCGAAGCGATTGGCCTCAATGGCGGCATAGCCGCCTAGCATCAAAAACTCGCCATGTGCGAGGTTGATGACTTTCATCATCCCGAAAATAATCGCCAGTCCCACGCTCATGAGCGCGAGGCTGGCGATCGCGTAGACGACCTGGATCGCTAAAAGCGCTACGAGATCCACGAGCGGGCCCGCATGCTCTGTCCGTGACGCGCGCTCAGAACTTGATCACATATTGCTGGTTGTCGTTCGGATTCTTCTTGAGGTCGCAGACCGCGGCCGTGTCCGTCGGTTTTTGCTGCGAGAAGTCCTCGAGCAGAACGAACTTCCTATCCTTCGCCTCTGCAATGTGAACGTCGAGAATACAGTGATGCGTCGGCGGATCAATCGTCACCTTGCCTGAGGGCGCGTCGATGCTAATGCCGGTTTCGAGCGCTTCAATCACTTTCAGTCGGTCGATGCTTTCGGCCTTCTTCACGCCCTCGGCCCAAAGGTTGAAACCTTGGTAGGTCCCCATCGCGAGCTCGGTCACGTTCGGATAGTCCGCGCCGAATCGCTTGTGGAATTTCTCAAGAAAAGCGGTGTTGGCCGGATTCTTGACGCCCTCGAAATAGTTGTAGCAAACCAGCATGCCGTTCGCCTCTTCGGGCGAAAGCACGATCTGCTCGTTGCCGACGCCGAAAGTCGTTGAGGCCATCGGGATGCTCTTGTTCATGCCAGCCGCCGCCCACTGGCGGTAGAAGGAGATGTGGGCGCCGCCCACCAGAGCTGACCAGACGAAGTCTGGCTTCGCCGCCTGGATCTTTGAGATGGTCGAGGAGAAGTTGGTCACGTCGAGAGGGAAGTACTCGATCGACAGAATCTCGCCGCCATTCTCGGTCGCATATTTTTTCACCCACTGCGAGGTGATCTGGCCGTAATTGTAATCCGCGGCGACGACATAAACTTTCTTGCCCCATTTTTTCATCGCGTAGGGCACAAGCTTCTCGACTGTCTGCGCCGGCGTCACCCCGGTGTCGAACTGGTTACGATCGCAGACGCCGCCCTCATATTGCGTGTTGTAGAAATAGAGCGTCTTGAACTTGTCGAGCACCGGCCGGATGACCTCTCGCGAGGCGGACGTGATGCCTCCATGCACGACCGCGACCTTGTCCTTGAGCGCAGCCTGCTGAGCGAACTGGGTATAGAGCTGCATACTTGACTGGGTGTCGTAGTTGATGAGCTGGAGCGGGCGGCCCAGCAATCCCCCCGCGGCGTTGGCTTCCTCAATAGCGAACGTGAAAACGTCGACCATTGGCTTGCCGTAAATGTCGAGCCCGCCCGAAAGATCGTGCAGGCTGCCAACCTTGATGGGGTCGGCCGCGAAAGTGGGCCCGCCCAAAGCGCTCGCGCCGGCCACCGCTGCCGCGGTCCCTAGGAATTGCCTGCGGTCAATATTCATATCAGTTCTCCCTTTTGCGCCCCGACATTCGACACGTGAAGCCGCCCCGGCGCACGACGCGCCACCCGATCCGCTACCGTTCCGCCGTCACACTCTAACTCGAATTTTTACAATATGCTTGCCTGCCTCGGCCATAAGGCTTGTCTATTGTTGATCGGCTGAAGCCCGACCTGAAGTCCTAAGGCCTGGCATATCACGCGACGGGCGGGGAACGGCGCCAGTCAGTGGCCAGCTGAAATGCGTGGCCGGCGCGGACGATGACGTCTTCAGAGAGATGGGGACCGACGAACTGCATGCTCAGCGGCATCCCCGCCGAGTCCAGGCCGTTTGGCAGAGTGAGCGTCGGACTCCCGGAGAAGTCAAAGGGAGCCGTGAAGCGCAGGATGCTCAAGAGCACATTAGGGTCCTCGCCGTAGGCCTTCATGAGCTCGAGGCTCGGGGTTGGAACCGGCATGGTCGGGATGAGCAGGACGTCGACGCTCTGGAACAATTCGGACAGCTCGCGGGAAAATCGCATTCTTTCGAGGGCAATGACCGCGACGTCGGTTCCCTTTGTCGCCAGCCCTTGCTCGATCAGCGCCGCAAGGTCGGGCCCGTATTCCGATTTCCTTGCCGGATAGGTCTCGGCATGCGCAACCGCCGTCTCGACGGAGCACATAGCAATCCATTGACTGACGAGCTTCTGATAGGCCGGAAATCGCACCTCGCGTATCGTTGCACCCAACCCGCTCAAGACCCGCTCAGCTTCCGTCAGCGCCGCGACGACTTGCCCATCGACCCCGTCCGTCGCGTATCCTCTGTCGACACCGATCCGCAGGCCGCGAATTCCGCCGCCGATCGTCTCGATATAATCTGGGACCGCCGCCTTGCAGGTTGTCGGATCATTTCTGTCCGCGCCGGCAATGATTCCGAGCATCGCAGCGGCGTCTGCAACGGATCGCGTCATCGGACCGACGTGGTCCAGAGTCTCTGCCAGCGGAAAAACCCCGTACCGGCTCACCCGGCCCCATGTCGGCTTGATGCCTGTAAGACCGCAGGCGGCGGAGGGAAACCGGATCGACCCTCCTGTGTCGCTGCCGAGGCTCCCGTAGCAAAGCCCCAAGGAGGTCGCGACGCCAGATCCGCTCGATGAGGAGCCTACCCAATAATTCGTGTTCCACGGATTCAGGGGAGCCGCCACCTCGGGGTGATGAGAGGTGTATGCGCCCTCCGTCATCTGCAGCTTTCCGAGAAGGATCGCGCCTGCGTCCTCAAGGCGGTCCACAACGGTGGCGTTGAAGGATGGAACGAAGCTCTTGAAAATTGTGGCGCCGGCCTGAGTCGGAGCAAAGGTTGTGTAGCAAAGGTCCTTGACGGCGATAGGCACGCCATGGAGAGGGCCGCGCCAGAGGCCTCGCGCGATCTCGGCGTCGGCCGTTTTCGCTTGAGCCAGCGCCCGCTCCGCGAGCACGGTCGCGTAGGCGCGATAATGGCCGTCGAGCTTTGCGATGCGCTTGAGGGTCGCTTCGGTCACCTCAACCGATGACAATTTCTTTCGCCGAATGAGATCGGAGACTGTGGTCAATTGTTCGTAGTGTAGATCTGACCACATCGGGCGGTTTTTCCGGGCTCGAACAAGGCATCGATAAGAGAGACGATAGGCCGAAGTTGAAGCAAGCGCGCCCGCAAAATATCGGTTCGCGTGAGCCGCGCTTGCCTCACGACGCCATCTCCGCTTGCCTTCGGGCTGCGGCGGCAGAGACCTCGGAGAGACCGCGTCAGAGCGCCGCCAGCCCTTCCCGGCTGGCCTAGGTCAGAGGAAGACCAGGGGGGTGGACCGACCGACTCCCAGGGCGGCCCGATAACGGTTCCAGATCGCGCTTTCGTCGAAATGCATTTGAGGACGGTGCATCCCGAGTGTGATCAGCCGGAGAGCTCGGACGATGACGCCGAGGTCAGGATCAGGCGTGGCCTAAAATACACCAACGATAAGGGCTACAACAAGTTTCTCGAAACGGCTGGTTACGATCGCAACTGGGCCGGCATGCTGGCGGCGTGGATCGTTGAAGAGGGGCGCGTTCGGGCGGCGACGGCAAGAAAAAATTCGGAGTTTGCTCAGGCCCTGCGGCGACTGGCCAACCCGCGTCTAGAGACAAAGGCCTTTCTCGCCAACGCTAAAGTGGCCATGAGGCCATGGATAGGACTGAGTTGACGCGAGGCCTTTTTCGAAGGGCTCCCGCGGTTCCATGGGCTCGTGTTCATTCGCGCGCTCCGGTCCTGTCCTGCGGGCGATCTGTCTGACCGAGCTGAGGTCTGCCGGATTGCGAAGGCCATTTGGCGACGCGCCGCAGTCTCACGCGGTCCGAAACTCACCCATGCTTCTGCCGCGCATGAGTATTTTCTTGAGTCTCGATCGATCTTCGGAATCGCCGCCTTCACGTGGTCGCCGGAAGACCAAGATTTCACTGACCCACTGACCCAGG
>DATCEJ010000247.1:0-3092 GCA_036510135.1 Roseiarcus sp.
CCCAACAAGACGCTGGCCGCGCAGCTCTATGGCGAGTTCAAGAGCTTCTTCCCCGACAACGCGGTGGAGTATTTCGTCTCCTACTACGACTATTACCAGCCCGAAGCCTACGTGCCGCGCACCGACACCTATATCGAGAAGGAATCCGACATCAACGAGCAGATCGACCGCATGCGCCACTCGGCCACGCGGGCGCTGCTCGAGCGCGACGACGTCATCATCGTCGCCTCCGTCTCCTGCATCTACGGCATCGGCTCGGTCGAGACCTATACCGCGATGACTTTCTCCTTGAAGCTCGGCGACAAGGTCGACCAGCGCCAGCTCGTGAAGGATCTGGTCGCGCTGCAATACAAGCGCGTGCAGGCCGGCGATTTTTCACGCGGCTTGTTTCGTGTGAGGGGCGACACGCTCGAAGTTTTCCCGGCCCACTATGAGGACCGCGCCTGGCGCATCGGGATGTTCGGCGACGAGATCGAGTCGATCGTCGAGTTCGATCCGCTCACGGGCGTCAAGACGCAGGACCTCGAGTTCGTCAAGGTCTACGCCAATTCGCATTATGTGACGCCGCGCCCGACGCTTCTGCAGTCGATCGAGGGCATGAAGGTCGAGCTTAAGGGGCGCCTGGACCAGCTCCACAATCAAGGGCGCCTGCTGGAGGCGCAACGGCTCGAGCAGCGCACCTTGTTCGACCTGGAAATGCTGGAGGCAACGGGCTCCTGCGCGGGGATCGAGAACTATTCGCGCTATCTGACGGGGCGCAGGCCCGGCGAGCCGCCGCCGACTTTGTTCGAATATCTGCCCGACAACGCGCTTGTTTTCACCGACGAGAGCCATGTCACCATCCCGCAGATCGGCGGCATGTATCGCGGCGACTACCGGCGCAAGGCGACCTTGGCCGAATATGGCTTTCGCCTGCCGTCGTGCATGGACAATCGGCCGCTCCGGTTCGAGGAATGGGAGGCGATGCGGCCCCAGACCGTGCATGTCTCGGCGACGCCGGGCAAATGGGAGATGGAGCAGACGGAAGGCGCCTTCGTCGAGCAGGTGATCCGCCCGACCGGCCTCATCGATCCGCCGGTCGAGATCCGCCCGGCGCGTGCCCAAGTCGACGACCTCCTGAGCGAGATCAAGGAGGTCGCGCGGCGCGGCTATCGCACGCTGGTCACGGTGTTGACCAAGCGCATGGCCGAGGACCTGACCGAATATCTGCACGAGAACGGGGTCAAGGTCCGCTACATGCACTCGGACATCGACACCATCGAGCGCATCGAGATCATTCGCGACCTGCGCCTCGGCGCGTTCGACGCGCTGGTCGGCATCAACCTCCTGCGCGAAGGCCTCGACATTCCCGAATGCGCGCTTGTCGCCATTCTCGACGCCGACAAGGAGGGATTCCTGCGTTCCGAGACCTCGCTCGTGCAGACGATTGGCCGCGCCGCGCGCAACGTCGACGGCAAGGTCGTGCTCTACGCTGACGTGATCACCGGCTCGATCACGCGCGCGATGGAAGAGACCGCGCGGCGGCGCGAGAAGCAGAACGCCTACAACGAAGCCCACGGCATCACGCCGTCATCGATCCGGCGCGGCATCCAGGATATCTTAGGCTCGGTCTACGAGGCCGATCACGTGACTGTCGACATTGGCCTCGCGGACGCCCCGGCCATCGGCCACAATCTGCAGGCGACGATCGCCGATCTCGAGAAGCGGATGAGGGAAGCGGCCGGCAATCTCGAATTCGAGGAGGCGGGCCGCATGCGCGACGAGATCAAGCGCCTGCAATCGGTCGCGCTTGCTGTCGGCGACGACCCGATGGCGCGCCAGATGGACATCGAAGCGACGGCCGGCTCTTACGCCGGCGAGCGCCCCTTCGGCCGCGCCGCCAACCTGCCGTCCACCCGCCCCCGCAAACCCACCGACGCCGACATGGGGCCCCACAATTGGGGCGGCGGGGAGGCTAGGCCGAAGGGCGGGATGAGGGGGAGAAGGCGGCGGGGGTAGTGTCGGCGCTGAGGTCTTCGATCGTTATTGGATCGCCGAGCTAGTCGAATTCATTAACAAAAAGCCATTGCGCCAAGGAGAGGAATCGCGTGAGGCCCAGAAACATATTCCGCTTTGAATGGGCTGCCTACGCCGCGCTATTTCTTCCTTGGGTTGGCGCTGCCTTGGCTCCGGAACGCGTTGAAAGGTCTGTACGCGCTGCCGGTCTAGGCTTCTTTGCAGTTCTCATCGTGGTTTTGTACACGCTCTATATTGTGCTGATTTGGCTTGGGCCCGCCGTCGGAAAAATTGGGCACGATGGGTCTACTCGGCCCAAGTGCTCTTTCTTCCGCGGTACGTCTATCTGGCTACTCAAGGGCCCGGCGCGAACGCCCTAAAGGCTGCGATGGATATCACCACGACCATTGTTGTTCTGATTTCGGTATGGTTCCTCTTTACCGGAGACTCTAAGGCTTGGTTTAAGCGCGAGGCTGGGGGCGGAGGTACTGACGCAACTCCTCTCCCGTTGGGAGAGGGGCAGGGGTGAGGGGACCAAACGCCGTGCAATCTGAGCGTCGCCAGTTCGCCCGCGGGAGAGGGTAGCGCAAGAAAAGGCTTGATCAAAGCCGCTCCCGCAAGGAACATCAGGCTGGAGTAAAACGAGGGCAGTCTGGCTATGACCTTGCTCGAGCGTGTCTTGGCTTGCCGAGGTTATTTCATCCGCGCGAATTGCGGCACCCTCCGCGCCTTCGGAGGCGCCGCCCTTGTTTTTGCAATCGGCCTCAGCTTCTGCCCGGCGGCGAGCCTTCCCTGTCCGCGGGGGCAGGTCATGATTGGAGAATCTTGCGTTCCCTTCGAGTGGGGGAGCGGCGGCGGCTTTAACACCGAAATTGCTCCATGGAACGGGGGCGGCGGCGGGTTTAGCGCAGACATTGCCCCATGGAACCGCGGGGGCGGCTTTAACACCGAGATCGCTCCATGGAACGGCGGATTGAGCGCCGAGGTGGTCCCATGGAATCGTCCGGGCAGTGACTGGACCTTCCCGAAAGGGTGGTCTGGGAAGCCGGGTTCCGATGGTCCGTCTTCGCCGCCGAGCCAGCCAAGCGAGAAGCCCA
>DATCEJ010000248.1:0-9721 GCA_036510135.1 Roseiarcus sp.
AGTTGGCGTCGCTCTGTGGGCCTTTATCTCGCTCCTGGTTGGCGCGTTCTCCGCGAGCTACATGGCCACGGTTGGCGGACGGCAGCGGGACGAAGCGCCATTGTTTGAGTAGGTCGCGATACGCGCTGCGTTCTGCACTGCCGCGGCGGGCCTCTCGTCTGAACCTGAAAAGGGCGTCGTCACGGACGCCCTTTGTTTGCGACGGAAGCTGCTTAGCTCTGCACGCCCTTGACGTACCAGTCGAGGACGGCGAGATCCTTATCCTCCATCCGCTGGCCCGTGGCGACGCGCGCCTTGCCCGACTGGTCCGAGATCGGACCGGTAAAGACGTCGTAGGAGCCGTCTTTCCACCCGGCGATCATCTTGTCGGCCGCGGCCTTCACATTGTCGGGCATGGCCTTGTTGTAGGGCGCCATGACGAGGGCGCCTTCCTTCATGCCCCACCAGGCGTCGTCGGACTTCCACGTGCCCTCGAGCATCGCTTTGGCGCGCGAGATGTAATAGGGGCCCCAGATATTCTCGATCGCGGTCAATTGCGTCTTCGGCGCGAAGCGTGACATGTCCGCGGCATTGCCGAAGCACCAGACCTTGCGCGCTTCGGCCGCCTGAAGGCCGGCAGGGCTGTCGGTGTGCTGGACGATGACATCGCAGCCGAGATTGGCGAGCGTCTGCACGGCGGCGGCTTCCTTCGCCGGATCGAACCACGAGTCGATCATGATGAGGCGGGTCGTGACCTTCGGGTTGACCGCCTGGGCGGCAAGCGTGAAGGCGTTCACGCCCAGCACCACCTCCGGCACCTTGTAGGAGCCGAGATAGCCGATGACGCCCGACTTCGACATGTGGCCAGCGATCGCGCCCTCGACCGCGCGGCCCTGATGGAAGCGCGTGTTGTAGGTTCCGAGGTTGGGGAGGTGCTTGTAGCCGGTGCAGTGCTCGAACATGACGTCGGGGAACTGCTTGGCGGCTTCGACCGTCTGGTCCATGTAGCCGAACGTGGTCGCGAAGATGAGCTTATGGCCAGCTTGCGCGAGGTCCTTGATGATCGGCGTCGCGCTCGCGTCCTCCTTCACGTTCTCGACGTAGTCAGCGACAACCTCGCCCTTCAGCGCCTCAACCATCGCCTTGCGGCCCTGTTCGTGCGCCCAGGTCCAGCCGAAGTCGCCGATCGGCCCGAGATAGACAAAGCCGACCTTTAAGGGCTCGGCGGCGAAGGCGCTCCGTCCCAGCGCCGGCATCGCCAAGCCCGCGGCAACGGTCTTCATGAGATTGCGGCGTGTGACCAGTTTCACGTGTCTCTCCATTTGCTCGGTCCGATCAGACGGGTCCAAAAGCGGCGCGCGGGGGATAGGGCGCATGACGCCGGCCAACTCCCTCTCCCCGCTGAAGCGGGGAGAGGGTTGGGGTGAGGGGCGTGGGAGATTGGCCGCAAGAGGCGTCACAACGTTTGCCGCCGCTCCAGCGCCGCCAGGATCGTGTCCAAGACCCCCTCGATGTTGTGGTAGACTTCGTCATTGTGGAAGCGAGTCACACGGTAGCCTCGATCGCGCAAGGCCTGTTCTCGCTTCTCATCGCGACGGCGCTCGTCGTCGGCTGAATGAGTCGCGCCATCGACCTCGACGACAAGTTTTTCCTCGCGACAAACGAAGTCGGCGAAATAGGGACCAACCGGCTCTTGCCGAACGAACTTGAACCCGCCGAGAAGGCGGTTTCGAAGTCGCCGCCAAAGCTGGCGTTCAGCCTCGGTCTGGTCCCTGCGCAGCCCGCGAGCTCGGCGCGCTTCATGCAGGCGTAGTCCGCGCATGGCCTCGCCCCTCACCCTAACCCTCTCCCCGTAAAGACGGGGAGAGGGAAATGGGGAACCTAGCTCTGGATGCCCTTGACGTACCAGTCCATCACGAGGAGGTCTTTGTCATCCATGCGCTGGCCCTTGGCGACGCGTTCCTTGCCGCTCTGGTCGGCGAGGGGGCCAGTGAAGACTTCATAGGTTCCGGCTTTGGTGTCGGCGACGATCTTGTCGGCGGCGGCGCGCACGTTGTCGGGGACGACTTTGCTGTAGGGCGCCATGCCGAGGAGCCCCTCCTTGAAGCCCCACCAGACGTCGTCCGACTTCCACGAACCGTCGAGCATCGCCTTGGCGCGGGAGATGTAATAGGGGCCCCAGAGGTCAAGGCTTGCGGTCAAATGTGCTTTGGGCGCGAAGCGCGACATGTCCGCGCCATAGCCGAACCCGTAGATTTTGCGCTTCTCGCAAACCTGCAGCACCGCCGGGCTGTCGACGTGCTGGGCGATGACGTCACAACCGAGATTGGCGAGCGTCTCCGCCGCCGCGGCTTCCTTGGCCGGATCGAACCAGGTGTCGATCATCACGAGCTTGGTGGTGATCTTCGGGTTGACGGCCTGGGCGGCAAGCGTGAAGGCGTTCACGCCCATCACCACTTCCGGGATCTTGAACGACCCAACAAACCCGATCACGCCCGACTTCGACATCATGCCGGCAATCGTGCCGGTGACCGCGCGGCCCTGATAGAAGCGCGAGTTGTAGGTGCCGACGTTGTCGGCGCGCTTGTACCCGGTGCAGTGTTCCCATTTGACGGCGGGGAACTGCTTGGCGGCCTCGAGCGTCTGGTCCATGTAGCCGTAGGAGGTGGTGAAGATGAGCTTGTTGCCCTGCTGGGCGAGGTCCTTCATCACCGGAACCGCGCTCGCGTCTTCCTTGACGTTTTCGACATAACTCGTGGCGACCTGGCCCTTCAGCGCCGCGTCCAGCGCTTTGCGGCCCTGTTCGTGCGACCAGGTCCAGCCGTAGTCGCCGATCGCGCCCAGATAAACGAAGCCGACTTTGAGCGGCTCGGCGGCGAAACCGCTTCGGGTCAAGGCGGGCAGCGTCAATCCGGCCGCGGCCGTCTTCATGAGATTTCGTCGGGTAATCATGCTCATTGTCTTCCTCCTCCTGATTTCGTGGTCACTCAAGTGTTGGGCAGGAACGGCCGGCCGAGGCAGGCCGGGGCTTCGCTTCCGGCGACCTCGCGGACCGAGATGACAGCGAGCGCAACGACGGCGGCGATATAGGGCATCGCCGCCCAGAACTGCGACGGCAGGAATGAGAAGCCGGAAGCCTTGGCGTAAAGCTCGAGCGTCATCAGGACGCCGAAAAAATAAGCGCCGGCAAGCAGTCGCCCGGCCCGCCAGCCTGAGAAAACCACGAGCGCCAGCGCGATCCAGCCGCGCCCAGCGGTCATTTGCTCGGCCCACATCGGCGTGATGACCATCGAGAAATAGGCGCCCCCGATTCCCGCCAGCGCGCCGCCGAAAGCGATCGCCGCGTAACGGATCGCGTTCACCGGATAGCCGATCGAATGCGCGGAAAGGTCGTTCTCGCCGACCGCGCGCAAGATCAGGCCGGCGCGCGTGCGGTTCAGGAACCAGCCGACGGCGAAGACCATGAGAAGCGCGAAATAGACGAGCGGACTGTAGCCGAACACGACCCGCCACAGCGGATCGCCGGCGAGCCAATCGGGAAAGACGGTATCGAACGAGGGCACAATCATGCCAACATAGCCCGCGCCGATGAGCGAGGAGAGGCCGATGCCGAAAATCGCGAGCGCCAGGCCGGTCGCCACCTGGTTGGAGCCGAGCGTCAGCACCAGGACCGCGAACAGCATGGAGGAAGCAGCCCCTGCGATCCCGGCGGCGATCACGCCCAACCACGGCGCCCAATCGCCGAGATCGGGACCGGTGTTGAAGGTAACGGCGAAGCCGGTGACCGCCCCGATCAGCATCATGCCCTCGAGCCCAAGATTGAGCACGCCGCTCTTCTCAACCACCAGTTCGCCCGTTGCGGCGAGCAGGATCGGCGTCGTTACGCCGACCACGGTGACGAGGGCGTCGATGAAGAAACCGATCGTCATGCGACGGCCTCCGCGGGCGCAGTGCGCGGGGCGTCACGAAGGATCCGCACGCGGTATCGGACCAGGATGTCGCTGGCGAGAATGAAGAACAGCATCATCGCCTGGAAGATGCCGGCGGTCGCGCTGGGCACATGCACCACCGTCTGCGCCACCTGTCCGCCGACATAGGTTACGGCGAGAATCAGGCCTGCGAGAAACACGCCGATCGGATGGAGGCGGCCGAGGAACGAGACGATGATCGCGGTGAAGCCATAGCCGGAGGGGAAGCCCAAATTGATCTGCCCAAGCTGGCTCGAGGCCTCGAGAATGCCCGCGAGGCCCGCCATGCCGCCGCTGATCATGAGCGTCGACCACACCGTGCGCGACGCGTCAAAGCCGCCGTAGCGCGCGGCGTTCGGCGCAGCGCCAACGGTGCGGACCGAAAAGCCGTAGACCGAGCGTGTCGTGAGCACCCAGAAAACGAGGGTCAGAACAATGGCGACGACGAGGCCTGGCGGAATGTCGGTACCGCCAATGGCGTGCGGCAGGAGTTGCGCTGGGGTGAACGGCGGGGTCTGCGGGAAGTTGTGCCCGTTCGGATCCTTCCACGGGCCGCTGACCAGATAGTTGAGAACCTGCAGCGCGACATAGACCAGCATCAGGGTGGAGAGCACCTCGGAGACTCGATAGCGGGTCTTCAAGAACGCCGGGATCGCCGCCCAGGCCATGCCGCCCACGATCCCGGCCGCGATCATCAGCAGGATGACCCAGAAGCCTCGCGCGTCAGGCAGAGCGAAGGCGACGCCCGCGCCCGCCAGCGCTCCGATGATGTATTGCCCCTCGGCGCCGATGTTCCAGATCTTGGCTTGGTTCCCGAGCGAGAGGCCGAGCGCGATGATGATGAGCGGCGCCGCCTTGGTCATGACGTCCTGCCATTTGTAGGAGGCGACTACGGGCGTGATGAAGGTCTCGTAAATCGCGCGCGGTCCGTCGAAGCCGATCAACTGAAAGATGATCGCGCCGAGCGCCATGGTCAGAAGCACGGAGGCGATCGGCGTCGCGATCTGCATGAAACGACTCGGGGTCAGCCGTTTTTCAAGCCGGATGTGCATGCAGAGCCTCTGTCATTTCGACCGTCGCGACCGGGTCGCCGTGCACGCCGCCCATGAGCAGCCCAATCTCTTCGATCGAGACCTCGCCGACCTTCATTGGCGCCGACAGGCGGCCGAGATTGATGACGGCGATCGTGTCGCAAAGCGTGAGCAGTTCATCGAGGTCCTGCGAGATCACCATGACCGCCGAGCCGCGCGCGGCGAGATCGACGATCGCCTGGTGGATGGCGCCCGCCGCCCCGGCGTCCACGCCCCAGGTCGGCTGGCAGACGGCGAGCGCCTCCGGCCGCTGGAGGATCTCGCGGCCCATGATGAACTTCTGCAAATTGCCGCCCGAGAGCGAGCCGGCGAGCGCGCCCGGGCCCGTCGCCTTCACCGTATAGGCGCCGATCACTTGAGCGGCATAGCTCGTCGCCTTGCCGGGATCGATGAGGCCGAAGCGCACCATCTCCATGCGGTCGCGCCCGGTCAGCGCGCCATTGTCGGTCAGCGAGAACTCGCCGACCGCCGCATGGCCGTTGCGCTCTTCCGGGACCGCGCACAAGCCCAGGTTGCGCCGTTCGGTGACGCCGAGCCGGCCGACCTGACGGCCCGCGAGCGTGATCGCCTCAGGCGTCGGCGCCAGCGTCTCGCCGCTCATTGCGCTCATCAGCTCGTTCTGTCCGTTTCCGGCGACGCCGGCGACGCCGAAGATCTCGCCGGCCCTCACGTTGAGCGCGACATCCTTGAGCGCCACGCCGAACTCGCTTGGCTTCGCCAGGTTCAAGCCTTGCGCCGAGAGCTTGGGCGGCCCGAAGCCGCGGCTCACCGGCTTGGCGATTTCCTTCAGATTGGCGCCGATCATCATCTCAGCCATCGAGCGCGAGGTCTCTCGCTTCGGGTCGCAATGCGCGACCACCTTGCCGCCGCGCAGGATCGTCGCCGTGTCGCAGAGCGCAACGATCTCGTGCAGCTTGTGGGAGATGTAGAGGATCGAACAGCCGCTCGCCGCCAGTTTTCGCAAGGTCTCGAACAATTGCTCGACTTCCTGCGGCGTCAGCACCGAGGTGGGCTCGTCCATGATCAAGAGCCGCGGGTTGAGGATGAGCGCGCGTACGATCTCGATCCGCTGGCGTTCGCCGACGCTCAGAGTCGAGACGACGCGGCGAGGATCGAGCTTGAGGTGGTAGGCTTCGAGCACCCGATTGAACTCGGCGAGCAGTTCGCGCGGAGAGAGGCGGGAGTCGAGGCCGAGCGCGATGTTTTCGAGCACCGTCATCGCCTCGAACAGCGAGAAATGCTGGAACACCATGCCGACGCCAAGGCGGCGAGCCGCGCGCGGATTGGAGATGCGGACGGACGAGCCGTCGAAGACGATCTCGCCCTCGTCGGGCGCGAGGATGCCGTAGATCATCTTGACCAGGGTCGACTTTCCCGCCCCGTTCTCACCGAGCAGCGCGTGAATCTCGCCCGGCCTCACGCTCAGATTGACGTTGTCGTTCGCGCGGACGCCCGGAAAGGACTTGCTGACGCCGGCGAGCTTCAAGCGCAGGGGAGCTTCGACATTCACCTCAACTTCACCTCGCTCCTTGGCCGTATCAGGCCGCGCTCGACCCCGTGCGACGCAAAAACCGCGCCGCGCCCGCCCCGTTCTGGTGAGGAGGGGTTAGGAGACGCCATGATTTCCTCCCGCGTGCTTGAATCGAACGCCGCACTTTTGGGCAACCGTAGCGAGGGCTGCCGAACTGTCAAATGAACTGGCGGCAATAATCTGTGGAGTAAGCCCGTCGCGCGCCGCGGAGCTCTTTCGTGCTAGGCGTTCGCGGCCGTCCTTGGAGGCGCCGTCATGACCCCCCAATCCCCTCGCCCCTACGACGAGGCGCGCTTGCGCCGCGCTTTCGACGTCGCGAGCCGGTCGCGCGCCGCCGGCGATCACCCATTCGGCTCCGTGCTCGCCGACGGAGAGGGTAGGGTGCTCATGGAGCAGGGCAACGGATACACGAGCGAGGGCGGCGACCGCACTGCGCACGCCGAGCGACTGCTCGCCTCACGCGCGGCGCGCGCCTACGATCTCAAGTTCCTTGCGCGCTGCACGCTCTATACATCCGCCGAACCCTGCGCGATGTGCGCGGGCGCGATCTACTGGGCGGGAATCGGCCGCGTTGTCTATGGCCAGACCGAGAAGGCGCTGAAAGCCCAGACCGGCGCCCACGAGGAGAATCCGACCCTCGATCTGCCGTGCGGCGTCGTCTTCGCCGCTGGTCAAAGACCGACTGAAGTCGTCGGCCCGCTGCTTGAGGACGAAGCGGCTCGGTTGCAGGCGGATTTCTGGAAGGAGAGGGATTAGCCGGTGTGGCCGCCAGGCGCGGTTCTTCCACTCATTTTGAGAGTCTGATAGCAATCGGTCTGAACCGTATGTTGCGGCTTCGACCCTGCGGCCGGGTTCGGCGAGCGATGGCAACCGACCAGGAGGGTTGATGGATTTTTCCGTCATCATTCCCGCTTATAACGTTTCAGGCATTATTGGGCGCGCCATCCGAAGCGCCGCGGCGCAGACATGCCCGCCGCTTGAGATCCTTGTGATCGACGACTGCTCGACCGACAACACCGTCGAGGTCGTGAAGGCGCTAGGGCGGGACATCCCCTCCCTTCGCCTTCTCTCGACCCCCGCCAATGGCGGCCCGTCCGCCGCGCGGAATGTGGGATTACGCGCAGCGAAAGGGGGCTGGATTGCTTTGCTTGACGCCGACGACGCCTGGAAGCCCGGGCGGCTTAAACGCCTGTCGGAAGTCGCCAGTGCGACATCGGCGGACTTTGTCGCCGACAATCTGGTGATGTGGGACGCGGTCGCAGACGCACAATTCAAGCCGACCTATTTCGACCTTCCGGAGCCCCGGAAGCAAATCACGCTCGTCGACATGTTTAGCGCGGATGACAATTTCGATTTCTCAAAGGCTTCTTTCACGCTCATGAAGCCGATCTTTCGTCGCAAGTTTCTTGCGGACCACAAACTTGAGTACAATGAAGGAATGAAAATCGGCGAGGATTTCACCTTTTATGTCGAGAGCCTGTTCAACGGCGCGAAGCTTATCCTGATCAATGAAGCCTATTACATCTATTCGATGCCAAGCTCGCCTTCCGGGCGTTCTCCGCATAGCCGCTCGATCCAGGACGTCAGCAAGCTTTCCGGCTTAAGCGACCTGATGAGTCAGAAATATGGAGATCGCATCGACCCGAGGCTTCAGCTCGCCATGGATGATTTTCAGAAGACCATGACCCTTCTTCACCAGTCCAACGTTGCTCGGACCTACCGATGGTCTGGCCAATACGCCCAATACGTCGCCTATCTTGCCGCGCGACCGGAGCTGGCGCGGCGCCTATTCTCCCGCGCCGCAATGAGGATCGGAAAACGAATGGAGTGGCGCAATCCTACGGCTTAGAGGACTGACTGATCACGAAACCGCTTCGACGTGCGACTGACGGTTGGGAGGATCAAATACTTGATCCGGATCGAATTTTGCTCTTACCGATTCAAACTTGTCCCACTCTGGATATACGCTTCGCAGATATTCGACTTCCTGGCGTTTGTGGAGCTTGCCCCAATGCGGCCGCCCGCCCAGGCGCATCATGACGTCTTCGAAGAGATCGAAGACCGTGAGCTTAACAGCCTCGTCCACGAACCAGTAGGTGTTGAAGAGAACCGCATCTTGGCCGGAGTTCGGTCCAAGATAGGATTGCTCGGAAGCTTTGAGAAACTTCATTTCCACAACCCGATCCGGGTTCAGTTTCGCGAAATCCGACGTCCGCAGCCGCTCGACCGCGAGCGGCGCTTGCGGCGCGCCGACGGCATATTGCATCGTCACGCCGACGTCTTGCGGTCTCTCGCTTTTGACGCTCTTCGCGGCGCGCTCCAGCGCAGGGTGGAGGTTCGCGATCCGGCGTAAGGCGGCCTTCGCGCGACGAACGCCTGTCGCTTTCACGTTCTGATCGCCCCAGTAAGGTCCGTTCCCCGCCACGTAGGGTCGAAATCCGTTTTGCGGCTCGGCGCTCGTCTCGAGGCACTTAAGAACAACGGTATCCGCGCCAAGACTCCAATGTCCCCAAATGTGTTCATACCGCCCCGCGAGGTCAGGCATCCGAGCGAGGAAATCATCGATTGGCATCGAAAGTTCTTCGAATCGGACCCACGGCATTGCCATCGCCTGAAGCTCGACTTCGACGATGATCCCGAGCCACCCGACCGCCACGTTCGCCGCCCGCCTCTCGTCCGGTGCGCTCGTTGAGTCGAACTTCCTTACTTCACCGGACGGGAGAACGACGGTCATTGACAGCACGAAATCCGAAACCGTCCCCCATCGCGGACTCGTGCCATGGGTGGCGGTCGCGACGGCGGCGCCAATCGAACATTCCGTCAGGAATGGCAACGAGGGCAGCGAAAGGCCGGATCCGGCGAGCAAGCGCGTCAGGTCGCCGATGCGGACGCCGCCCTCCACGATTACCCTGTTTGTGCCCGGATCGAATTTCCGGACGCGATTGAGGCCGCCCAGCCGAATGGCGACATCATCGACAATGATTTCCGGGCCCTGGGAATATCCGTTGCCAAACGCTCTTACCTTCTGGCCGGAACGACCCGCCGCGACGACAGCATTGCTGACATCCTCAATGCTGGCGCACTCGACGACCGTCCGCGGCCGATAGGAGAGGAAATCGCCGTAGGCCTTCAGGGTCTGCGTGCGACCCTGG
>DATCEJ010000249.1:0-7765 GCA_036510135.1 Roseiarcus sp.
GAGCCCGACGGTGATCGCAAGCCCACCCCCCGCGGCGGCGAGCGCGGCCCGCCAGTCAAAGACGAAATCGAACTGCATGATGCGCCAGACGACCCAATAAGCGGCGAGCGTACCCGCAGCGACCCCGAATGCGGCCGTCGCAATCCCCAGAAGCGCATATTCGATCAGGAACATCATCGTCAGCCGGGCGCGGGTCGCGCCGAGAATCTTCAGAATTGTCGCGTCGGCGAGGCGCGCGCGGCGATTGGCGGCGAGCGCCCCGGCGAGCACCAGGACCGAGGTCGTGAGCGCCACGCCCGTCGTCGCGCGAATGGCGAGCGCAAGCTTGGCCACCAGTGTTTCAACACTCTCCATCGCTTCGCGCACGCGGACGCTGGCGACATTCGGGAATTGCCGCGCCACGGCGCGCATGAGCTTGAGCTCGGCGTCCGGCGCGGCGGTCGGCAGCGCGGCTGAGACCAGCTCCGTGTATGGCGCGCCTTTGAGCGCGTTGGGTGAATAGACCAGCACGAAATTGATGGCGAAGCTGCGCCAGTTCACTTTGCGCAAGTTGGCCAATTTTGCCGAGATGTCGCGACCGAGCACGTTGACGACGACTGTGTCGCCGATGTGGAGACCAAGGCCCTCCGCTACCTCCTGCTCCATCGACACCAGCGGCGGCCCGGAATAGTCGCTCGCCCACCATGTCCCCGCCACGACGTCGGAACCCTCTGGCGGTTTGTCGGCGAAAGTCACGCCGCGATCGCCTTCCAGCGCCCAGGCGACCTTGTCGCTGGGCTTGACCTGTTCGACCGGCCTGTCGCCAAGCTGCACGAAGCGCCCTCGCATCATCGGCGTCTCGCTGGTTTTGACCCCCGGGGCCTCACGCTTTACGAAGTCGACGAATGCGCCCGCGTCTGGCCCACGCACATCGAGGAAAAAGAAGCTCGGGGTCACGCCTGGCTGAGCTTCGCGCAATTCGGCGCGCATGTTGGCCTCGACCAGCGTGAGCGCAACGAGCGCGGTCAGCCCCAAGCCGAGCGACAACACCACCGACGGCGTCAGCGCGCCGGGCCTATGGATCGCGTCAAGCGCCATGCGCCACTCGACGAAGCGCGAACGGGGCGCGCGGCGCGCGAGAAAGGCAAGACTGTAGGCCACAAGCCGGAGCGCGATGAACGACACGACAGTGGCGCCTGCGACCATCGCCGCGATCGATTGTTGCGGGCTGGTCAGGACGGCGAGCGCGACAAGCGCGGCTCCGGCGAGCGCAGCGCCCGCGAGGTAGCGCTTGCGAGGCCAGCCCTGGCGCTCCTCGACCAGATCACGGATCAGCGTGGTCACGGGCAGATCGTGCGCGCGTCCGAGCGGCGCGATCGAGAAGGCGAGCGCAGTCAGCAATCCGTAGATCAGTCCGAGACCCATGAGGGTGGGCGAGATCGAGGGCGCGAGCGGAATCGGCAGCAAGGAGCCGAACAGCCAATTGACGGCGAAGGGGATCGCCGAGCCCAGCGCCGCCCCGAGAAGCGCGCCGATCAGCGCCACGATCATGAACTCGATGAGCGCAAGCGCTACGACGCTCGATCCGGTCGCGCCAATCGCCTTGAGAATGGCGAGCGTCGCGCGTTTGCGCTCGACGAAACCTTGCGCGGCATTCGCGACGCCGACACCGCCGACCACAAGAGACAACAAACCCGCCAGCGTCAGGAATTCGGCGAAGCGATCGAGATCGCGACTGAAGTCCGGGTTGATGGCGAGACGACTACGCGCGTCCCATCCGGCTTGGGGGAAGGTCCGCTTCGCCTCACCCATGAAAGCCTGGACCGCGGAATTGTCGGGCGCGCCGCCCATGATGACTCGCGTTGTCCACCTGACCAGCGAGCCCGGCTGGATCAGTTTCGTTGCGTCAAGAGCCGCTTGCGAGATGAGCACGCGCGGGCCGAGCCCTATGCCCGTCGCCAGCCGATCGGGTTCGCTGACAAGGAGGGTCCGAATGGTGAAATTCGTTTCGCCAATGCGAATGACATCGCCGAGCTTCAGGTTGAGTCGAGCCAGCAGCGCCTCTTCCACCGCGGCGCCGAACATTCCGTCCCGCTCGCCGAGTGCGCTCTCGAGCGACATGGGCGGCGCGAAGGCCGCTTGGCCGATACGCGGCCACGATGGCTCGACTGCCTTGATTTCGATCAGCGCCGCATCGCCGCTCGACACTCTCGCCATGCCGCGCAAGGTCGCGACCGTGGACAGCGAGCCATGCGCTTCGAGAAAGCGCTGCTCGTCAGCCGAGAGACGGCGATGGATGAGCGCGAACGAGGCGTCGCCGCCGAGGATCACGCGCCCTTCGCGCCCCATGCCGTCGTTGAGCCCCAGCGCGAGACTTTCCACGCCAACGATCGCCGCGACGCCAAGCGCGATGCAGAGAAGAAAGATGCGCAGGCCCGCGAGCCCGCCGCGCAGGTCGCGCAAGGCAAAGCGCAGGGTCGGCGCGCGGCCCGGCCGTGGAATGATCCCTGTCGCAGGCGCGTTCACTCCCTTCTTCCCTGGGGAGAAGGTGGCCGCGACTCCCTTCTCCCCCCGGGAGAAGGTGGCGGGCCATAGGGCGGCCGGAAGGACGCCCGTCCTTCCGGACGGGCTATGCGCCCGCCGGATGAGGGTAATGCGGCAAAGCGACTGGCGCTCGGCGCGCACGAACCCTCACCCCCAACCCCTCTCCCGTTGGAGAGGGGAGAAGACGGCCCCCATCTTCCGCTCGAAGGAGGTGGCGGCGACTCCCTTCTCCCTCGGGGAGAAGGTGGCGGGCGAAGCCCGTCGGATGAGGGCGCCGCGTCAATGCCGTCGGCGTGTTTTGCGCGAGAACCCTCACCCCCGACCCCTCTCCCGTTGGAGAGGGGAGAAGACGGCCGCCTCAACGTATCACCCACAGTCGCCGAACCGCTCATGCAGGAAGCGTCACGGCGACAACCGGCTCCTCTTCGATCCTGCCCGAGCGCATGCGGATCACCCGGTCGCAGCGGGAAGCGAGCGAAGCGTCGTGCGTCACGAGCGCCAGGGTCGCCCCGCGCCGCGCGGGCAGATCGAACATCATGTCGATAATGGCGCGCCCGGTGGTCTCGTCGAGATTGCCGGTCGGCTCGTCTGCGATCAAAAGCGATGGCCGGGGCGCGAGCGCGCGGGCGAGCGCCACACGCTGCTGCTCGCCGCCTGACAATTGCGCCGGATAATGCGTGAGGCGGCCGGCAAGGCCCACCTGCTCGAGCTCTTCGCTTGCGCGCTCCGCTGCGTCGCTTGCGCCCGCAAGCTCGAGCGGGGCGGCGACGTTTTCGAGCGCGGTCATGGTCGGGATCAGATGAAAGGACTGGAACACGATGCCGATACGCTGGCCGCGAAAGCGCGCCAAGGCATCCTCGTTCAGGCCGCCGAGCTTGACGCCGTCAATCTCAACTTCGCCTTTATCTGGCCGCTCGAGACCGGCCATGATCATGAGCAACGTCGACTTGCCCGACCCGGAAGACCCGATTATGCCGACCGCCTCGCCTTTGCCGATTGTCAGATCGACGTCGCGCAAGATATGCACGCGAGCCGCGCCGCGGCCGAGACTGAGGTCGACGCCGCGCATCGCGACCGCAGGAAACACCATTGTCCGAGCACCTTAAAACCAAGCCGCCCTCATATGGGCATTTGCGGCTCTTCGTCCAGGCGATGACGTTCGCGGCGGTCCTGGCGACGGCCCCGAACGCCGCCGCGGCGCGCACGCTTCGCCTTGTGGCCTTAGGCGACAGCCTGACGGCTGGTTATGGCTTGCCGCCCGGCAAGGCGTTTCCCGATCGCCTCGAAGCGGCGCTTCGCGCGAAAGGGTGGGACGTCAAGGTCATCAACGCCGGCGTCTCCGGCGATACGGCCGCGGACGGCCTTGCGCGCTACGACTGGGCGGTGCCGCAAGACGCCGACGCGCTCATCGTCGAGCTTGGGGGCAACGATATGCTGCGGGGCATGAAACCCGAGGCGACGAAGACGACGCTGGCGGCGATTCTGGACAAGGCCCGAGCCGCCCATCTGCCTGTGCTCCTCGCTGGCATGCGGGCTGCTCCCAACCTTGGCGGTGAATATGCGGGCGAGTTCTTCGCCATTTATCCGGCTCTGGCGAAAAGCTACGCTGTCTCGCTCTATCCGTTCTTCCTTGATGGCGTCGCTGGCGACCCCAAGCTCGACCAGGCGGACGGGCTGCACCCCAACGCCCAAGGGGTCGAGATCATCGTTCAGAAGATTCTGCCTTCAGTCGAGGCGCTGCTGAGGCAGGCGAACCGATAGCGGCCGCGCCAGTCGCCTGTCATCGCAAGGAGATCTCATTGTCCAGCGCGCGCCACATTCTTACCCTGTCGTGCGTCAACCGGCCGGGGATCGTGGCGAAGGTGTCGGCAGCGCTATTCGACGGCGGGTTCAATATTCTCGATGCCCAGCAGTTCGACGACATTGAGACTGGCGACTTCTTCATGCGGGTGTCATTCAACCCAGCCGGGTCCCACGCGGACGTCGAAGCGTTCCGCGAGACCTTCAAGGCGATCGCGCTCGGCTTCGCAATGACATGGTCGATGCGCTCTATCGATCAGCTGAAGCGCGTCGTGCTCATGGTGTCGCGCTTCGACCACTGCCTCGTCGATCTCCTCTATCGCTGGCGGAGCGGCGAACTCGCAATGGATCCTGTCGCGATCATCGCCAATTATCCGCGCGAGACCTACGCCCATATCGACTTCGGCGAGATTCCCTTCCACCACCTGCCCATCACCAAGCAGACCAAGATGGAGCAGGAAGCTCAGGCCTGGGAGGTCATCAAGTCCGCCAAAACCGATCTCGTCGTTCTCGCGCGCTACATGCAGATCCTGTCGGATGGCTTTACCGCCAAGCTCCAGGGGCGCTGTGTCAACATCCATCATTCGTTCCTGCCCGGCTTCAAGGGGGCAAAGCCCTATCATCAGGCGCACGCGCGCGGTGTAAAGCTGATCGGAGCGACGGCGCACTTCGTCACGTCCGATCTCGACGAGGGGCCGATCATCGAACAGGATGTCGAGCGCATCAGCCACCGCGACACGCCCGAGGACCTGGTGCGCAAAGGGCGCGACGTCGAGCGCCGCGTGCTTGCCCGCGCCGTCGCCAACGTGCTCGAGGACCGGGTGCTCCTGAACCACGGCAAGACCGTGGTGTTCGAGGGGTAGGCAATCGCCCGACGCGTAACTTAAGGTCACTTGCAAGCGTATAAAGTGTGCCGCCAGCGCCGTTCGCGCCTATATAGGGTTCTCAAGGAGGATCTCATGAAAGAAGACCACTTTTCCGTCACCCACACCGACGCCGAATGGCGCAAAATCCTGACCCCGGAGCAGTACGATGTCATGCGCGCCCACGGCACGGAGCGGCCGGGTAGCTGCGCCCTCCTGCACGAGAAGCGGCCGGGGACCTTCGTTTGCGCCGGCTGCGGACAGCCCTTGTTCGAGGGCAAGACCAAGTTCGAGAGCGGCACTGGCTGGCCGAGCTTCGATACGCCGCTGCAGGGTGGAACGGAGACGAGCGTCGACCGCAGCATGGGCATGACGCGCACCGAGGTGCATTGCGCGCGCTGCGGCTCGCATCTGGGCCACGTCTTTCCGGACGGGCCGCCGCCGACCGGTCAGCGCTATTGCATCAACGGGGTCGCGACGAACTTCACGCCCGCGGCCGCGAACTGACGGACTGTCGCTGACGGCCGGACGCCGGCCGGGTCGATAAGGCGGTTTATGAACCTATCGAATCTGCCGAGTGAAGCGCGAATCCATCGGCCGGCGGCCCATCCGCCGGCGCCGGCTGGCCGGGTTGGGGTGCTGATCGTCAACCTCGGCACCCCGGAGGGCGCCGACTATTGGTCGATCCGGCGCTATTTGCGCGAGTTCCTGTCAGATCGCCGCGTCATCGAGACGCCGCGCGTGATATGGGCGCCCATTCTGCAAGCCATTCTCCTGAGGCGGCCGCACGTCAAAGGGCGAGACTATGAATCGATATGGAACAAGGAACACGACGAGAGTCCGCTGAAAACGATCACGCGTGCGCAAAGCGAAAAGCTCTCCGCCGCGCTCCGCAATCTCGACAGGGACGTCGTCGTCGACTGGGCCATGCGGTATGGCGCCCCGCCGCTTGCGGACCGTCTCAAGGCGCTTCAAGCCGAGGGCTGCGACCGCATCCTCGTCATTCCCCTCTACCCGCAATATTGCGCCGCTTCGACCGGCACGGTCGGCGACAAGGCGTTCGAAGCGCTGCAATCCATGCGCTGGCAGCCCGCGGTTCGCGTCGCCGCGCCCTACTACGACGATCCGGTCTATATCGATGCGCTCGCCAACTCCGTCCACGCCAGCCTCGCCGATCTCGACTTTGAACCCGAGGTCCTGGTCGCCTCCTATCACGGCATTCCGCAAGCCTATTTCGACAAAGGCGATCCCTATTTCTGCCATTGCGCGAAGACGACGCGGCTCTTGCGTGAAGCCATGGGCATGAGCGAGGAACGCCTGCGGATGACCTTTCAGTCGCGTTTTGGCCGCGGCGAATGGCTGAAGCCCTATACGTCCCAAACCCTGCGCGAACTCGCCGCCAGCGGCGTCAAGCGCGTGGCGGTCCTGACCCCCGGTTTCTCCGCGGACTGCCTTGAGACGCTTGAGGAAATCGGCGTCGAGAACGCCGGCTATTTCCGCGAGGCGGGCGGGGAGCGCTTTGCCGCGATCCCCTGCCTCAACGACAGCGCCGACGGCATGGCGGTGATCGAAGCGGTCGCGCGCCGCGAGCTCAGGGGCTGGGCGGAATAGCTCCCCTTCTCCCTCGGGGAGAAGGTGGCCCGAAGGGCCGGATGAGGGCAGCGGGAGAACCCATCCCCGACCCCTCTCCTGTTGGAGAGGGGAGCAAGGACTGGCAAAAAGGGAGCGCTTGAGCTAAATGACCAAATAGATGGTCATGAGGCGCTCGATCATGGACGAGGTCACTGTCGCCGAGGCAAAGACGCACTTGAGCGAACTCATCGATCGCGCCGAGCGCGGCGAACCGGTTCGGATCACACGGCGAGGAAAGCTCGTCGCGCGGCTCACCGGTGTTGAGAGACGAGTAAAGCCCATCGATCTCGATGCGTTGCGCGCTTTGACCGGATCTCAGCCCGTTCAGCCGGAGCCGGCGCAAAGCTGGCTGAGAAGCGCGCGCGACGAAGAGCGCTACTGATGCTCTATGTCGACACGTCGGTCATCGTCAGCGCTTTAACGAAGGAAGCGAGGACTGCCCTTTCTCAGGTCTGGCTCGCCATACAGGAAACATCGAACTGACGATCAGCGGATGAGGGCGCGAGGCGAGAGCGCGCTTCGCGCGCCAACCCTCACCCCCAACCCCTCTCTCGTAGGAAGATGGGAGCCGCGTGTCGATGGCAATGCAGCGCTAAACCACCTCATCGGGCGCAAGCGCGCAGGCGATGTGCGGATCGACCTCGATTTGCACGGTCGTATGATTGATCTTGAAGCGCTGAGCGAGATCGTTGCACAGCTCGTTAAGAAACGCGTCGCCCGGATGTCCGTCCGGCATGACCAGATGGCAGGTCAGCGCGTTTTCCGTCGTACTCATCGGCCAGATATGCAGGTCATGGACGGCCGCGACGCCGGCGCGCGCCGATAGGAGCCCCCGCACGGCGGCCGGATCGATTTGCGGCGGGACAGCCGCCATCGACATGCCGACCGAATCGCGCAGAAGTCCCCATGTGCCCCATACGATGATTGCGTTGATGACGAGACTGACG
>DATCEJ010000250.1:0-2611 GCA_036510135.1 Roseiarcus sp.
CTTCCCGCCGCTCGCGAGATAGAGGTTCGTATGCTTGACCATCCATTCCGGCATGTTCGGAGCGAGCTTCGCTTCAGCCATCGTGTCCTCCTTGGAAACGGTCGAAGCATAGCGCCGGGCGCCCGATCGGCCAAGCGGGCAGGGGACAAGCCCAAGGCGTCGCCTTGTTGCAATCCGAGGCGCCGGGACTTACCCTGACGGTCACCTGCGGATATCCGCCTCCGCGGACGTCACGCAAGCAAACGCGATGAGGTCAGTCATGGTGGAGATTCCGGCGAAGTATGTAGATCTGCTGCAGGACAAGAAGAGCTTCGCTAACCTGGCGACAGTCATGCCCGATGGGACGCCCCAAGTGACTCCGGTATGGTTCGATTACACGAACGGAAAGATCCGGGTCAATTCAGCGAAAGGTCGCGTGAAAGTCCGCAACATGGTGGAAGGCGCGCCTGTGGCGCTCTCGATCCTCGATCCTGACAATGCCTATCGCTATATCCAGATCCGCGGTCGGGTCGGGCATGTCACCGAGGAGGGCGCGGACGCTCACATCGATTCCCTCGCCAAGAAATACCTGGGCAAGGACAAGTATCCCTGGGCCCAACCTGACCAAATCAGGGTCATCTTTGAAATCGAGCCCGACAAGGTGCAGGTCATGGGCTGACCCGCTGCCATTCGACCGGCCGCTTGCGGCGCCGGCCGGGGGCGCGAGAGAGCAGTACGATGATCCGGACGGTCTGCCGGTGAGGTCTGCAACATCAGGCAACGTTTGCGCCGAGGTGCGACGAGCGCGTGGTCGGTGAGCTTGAACCTGGTGCATCCTCTTCGTCGCCGGCGCCGGTAAGACCGGCGTGTCGGCGACGAGGGCAGGGGGCCGCGCTTTTCGAGACGGAGCCGCGCTGAAGCGACGTATCGCGTGACGTCCCCGTCGGAAATGGACTGATGCCCATTCGCACGAAGCTCCCGTCTGCGCTATTTGAATGTGCCTTGGGCCGCCGGGCCCGATGAGGTCGGAGAGCGGCTTATGCTCAAGCTAGGATACAAGGCGTCGGCCGAGCAATTCGGGCCGACGGAACTGCTGCAGTTTTCCCGTCTCGCGGAGCAGGCGGGTTTCGACTCCGTTTTCATCAGCGATCATTTCCAGCCATGGAAGCATCATGGCGGCCACGCTCCCTTTTCGCTCGCATGGCTCGGCGCGCTCGGCGCGGTTACGTCGCGCATCACCATCGGCACAAGCGTGCTGACGCCAACCTTTCGCTACCAGCCCGCGGTCGTCGCGCAAGCCTTCGCCACGCTCGGAGTCATGTTTCCCAACCGGGTCATCCTCGGCGTCGGCACCGGAGAATCGTTGAACGACGTTCCTTCGACGGGCATGGCATGGCCCGAGTTCAAGGAGCGGTTCGCCCGTTTCCGAGAGGCGATCGCGCTCATCCGTCAGCTCTGGACCGAGGAGCGGGTGACGTTCGAAGGCCAATATTATCGGACGAAGGACGCGACCATCTATGATCGGCCCGCGACTCCCGTACCGATCTATGTCGCGGCGGCTGGCGCCTTGATCTCGAAATATGCGGGTCGAATGGGCGACGGCTTGATCTGCACCAGCGGCAAGGCGCGCGAACTCTACACCGAAACGATTCTGCCGAAGGTGTTGGAAGGGCGCGCCGAGGCCGGCTCGCGAGCGCCCGACTACGCAAGGATGATCGAAGTCAAGGTCTCGTTCGACACGGACATGAAACGCGCGACGGAGGACACCCGCCACTGGGCGGTTCTCGCCCTGACGCCCGAGGAGAAGACGTCCGTCCACTCTCCGGAAGAGATGGAGCGCCTTGCCGACGGGCTGTCCGCCGAGCGCGCCGCGAGCCGCTGGATCGTCTCGACCGATCCGGACGAGCATGTCGAGCGGATTGGCGCCTACCTCGATCTCGGCTTCGATCATTTGGTCTTTCACGCGCCGGGTCCCGATCAGGAGCGGTTCATCCGGCTCTATGCGGAGCACGTTCTGCCGCGACTCCGTCGCCGCGTCGGCGCGCCGGTCGAAACGCCCAAGAGCGCATGACCTCTCTGGAGGTCATTGCCCTGGACGGGCTGCCCTTGATCAAGGCTGGCGACGACCTGGTCGAACTGATCGCCTCGAGTCTCAAGCGGAGCGGCGTCGAGCCGCGTGCTCAAGATGTGCTTGTCGTCGCGCAGAAGATTGTCTCGAAGGCCGAGGGCCGCATGGTCGACCTGGCGACCATCGAACCCTCCGCCAACGCCCGCACGCTTGCGGCGGAGGTCGACAAGGACCCGCGGCTCGTCGAGGTGATTTTGTCGGAGTCGGTTCGCGTCGTGCGGGCGCGCCGCGGGGTGCTGATCGTCGAGCACAGGCTTGGCTTCATCATGGCGAACGCCGGGGTGGACCAGTCGAACGTTGCGCCCTCGGATGGCTCGTCTCGCGCGCTTCTGTTGCCGGAGAATCCGGACCGCAGCGCGGAGGCGCTTCGGCGTGGCCTGGCGAAATTGACCGGGATCGATCTTGCGGTGGTGATCAACGACAGCTTCGGGCGGGCGTGGCGTCAGGGAACCGCCGGTGTGGCGATCGGCGTCGCCGGCCTTCCAGCATTGATCGATCTGCGCG
>DATCEJ010000251.1:0-2091 GCA_036510135.1 Roseiarcus sp.
CGCTCGGTGCAATCGGTGGTCAGCGCCAGCCCCTTCGGGCCCTCGCCGAGGCGGATCACCGCCGCGTCGCCGCCAGGCCCCTGAACCGTGTTGCCGCGGATAAGCGTGTCGTACTGCTCGTATATCCACCGCTTTGAGCAAAGATCGGGCGAGGACAGGAGTTTTATCAGCGCCGCGTCGGTCGGAATGGGCGCGATGATCGACGCGGCGTCGAGAACGGGCGGGCTGGGACTCCTGATCCACGGCCGGTCGTAGAGCGGCGCCTGGTCGCCAAGTTCCTTGATCGGCAGGTCCGCCTTGATCGCGCCGCCGCGCCTGATCACGAAGCGGCGTGTATCGGTGGTCTTGCCTATGATCGCGAAATCGAGCCCCCATTTGCGGAAGATCGCCTCGGCCTCAGGCTCCTTCTCGGGCCTGAGCACCATGAGCATGCGCTCCTGGCTCTCGGAGAGCATCATCTCGTAGGCGCTCATGCCGGTCTCACGACACGGCACGTTGTCGAGGTCGAGGTCGATGCCGAGATCCCCCTTGGCCCCCATTTCGGCCGCCGAGGAGGTCAGCCCCGCGGCGCCCATGTCCTGAATGGCGATCACCGCCCCGGAGCGCATCAGCTCAAGACAGGCTTCCAGCAGCAGTTTTTCCGCGAACGGATCGCCGACCTGGACGGTCGGGCGTTTCTCCTCGGCGTCAGCTTCGAAGGTGGCCGACGCCATGCTTGCGCCATGGATGCCGTCGCGCCCGGTCTTCGAGCCGAGATAGACGATCGGATTGCCGACGCCCGTGGCCGCCGAAGTGAAAATCGCGTCCCGCCTGGCGACGCCGACGGCAAAAGCGTTGACGAGGATGTTGCCGTCATAGCGCCGGTGGAAGCCGGTCGAGCCGCCGACCGTCGGCACGCCGAACGCATTGCCATAGCCGCCGATGCCGGCGACGACCCCCGCCACCAGGCGCCGGGTCTTCGGATGCTCGGGCGCGCCGAAGCGCAGGAGGTTGAGCGCGGCGACGGGTCTTGCGCCCATGGTGAAGACGTCCCGCAAGATGCCGCCGACCCCGGTCGCCGCGCCCTGATAGGGCTCGATGAACGAGGGATGGTTGTGGCTCTCCATCTTGAACACGCAGACGTCGCCATCGCCGATGTCGATCACGCCCGCGTTCTCGCCCGGCCCGTAGATGACATACGGGCCCTTGGTCGGCAGCTTGCGCAGGTGAAGGCGCGACGATTTATACGAGCAATGCTCGTTCCACATCGCCGAGACGATGCCGAGTTCAGTGAAGGTCGGCGTCCGGCCGATCAGCGCGACGAGCCGCGCATATTCGTCCGGTTTCAGCCCATGCGAGACAGCGAGCGCCTGGTCGACCCTGGGTTCGGTTTCGGTCAAAGGCCTGCGGTCTTTCAGTCTGGGGGAGACGCTTGGCCGTTTAGCCTTGAGGCGCGACGACCTCAAGTCGGCGGGTTCGGCCGGATCGCGAAGCGCGAAGTGCAAAAGTCAAAATCGGGGCAGGCTCTAGCCCAAAGGCGGTTGTGAAGACGGGCTTGCCGGCTCTGGCAGCGGATCAATTCTTTCAATCGTTTAGGCGCCTTTTTCTGTCCCTCGCTCCAGACAATCGCGGGTCGGTTGACCTTTCCAATGCGTGCATATACACATAAATGAGGATGGGAGAACCTCCGTCGCAGCCAGCGCAGATCATCGCGCATATTTTGTCGAGCGGACGCTAGAGTGGCGCGATGACCAAAGACGCTCTCTCCCAACACTACAGAGATTACATCGCCTGCCTGAACCGGCAGGACTGGCCGAACCTGCATCGATTCGTCGCCGCCGACGCGCGACACAACGGCCGGCCGTTCGGGCTCGCCGGCTATCGCGCCATGCTCGAGCGCGATTTCGAGGAGATCCCGGACCTTCAGTTCAACATCGAACTTTTGATCTGCGATCCGCCGCACGTCGCGAGCCGGCTCCGGTTCGACTGCCGGCCGAAGGGTCTGTTTCTCGGCCTGCCGGTGAACGGCAGACGGGTCAACTTCGCGGAGAACGTCTTCTATCAGTTTCGCGACGAAAGGATCACGGAGGTCTGGTCGGTGATCGACAAGGC
>DATCEJ010000252.1:0-9139 GCA_036510135.1 Roseiarcus sp.
GCCCGGACCGGAAAGCGTGATCGACAGCGTGTCCGTCGCGCCCGCATTCGTGTCTCCTATCGTCACCCCCGAGAACGGATCGATCGGTGTCTCAAGGGTCGTCGCCTGGCTGGCTACAGCTCCGGTAATCGTCGGGGTAACCACGGGATCGCTGTCGGTGACGACGGTCGTTTTGTTGACTGTGGCCAACCATGCGCTGCTCGTATCGCTCAACGTGAAGGTCGTGGTCACCGATGTGTTCGGCACGCCGTCGACCGGGGTGAACGAAAGCGCCCGGAGTTTACTCGTGATCGCCGCCGCTGTTCCGGTTAGGGTATAGCTCCCGCCGGAGCCGCTAAGCCCTGTTCCGCTCAACGAGCCCGGACCGGAAAGCGTGATCGACAGCGTGTCCGTCGCGCCCGCATTCGTGTCTCCTATCGTCACCCCCGAGAACGGATCGATCGGTGTCTCAAGGGTCGTCGCCTGGCTGGCTACAGCTCCGGTAATCGTCGGGGCAACCACGGGATCGCTGTCTCTGTCGGTGACGGTGACGGTGGTCGTATTATCGACTGTGGGAGCAGCGCCGAAAGTGGCCGGAAGTTCAAACACTGTGCCATCGCTATTGGCGCCGCCCCAATAGGTCGTCCCGAACAGATCGCCCGCCGAGTTGAAGGTCAGGCCACCATTTAGCGTTTGACCATTGGCCCCAGTGAAGCTCGCGAGCGTTGACAATAGGCCAGTGGACTTGGCGATCTCAAACGCCGTGCCGTCGTTGTCGGCGCCGCCGTTCTCGGTCGTCCCGAACAGATCGCCTGCCGCGTCGCTGACTAGCTGGGACAATGGAGCCGCGCCATTGGCGCCTGTGAAGGTCGCCAGCGTGATCAATGCGCCGGTCGATTTGACGATCTCGAATACCGTGCCGTCGTTGTCGGCGCCACCATGAAATGTCGTCCCAAAAAGATCGCCTGCCGCGTCGATGGTTAGACCGCGCTCCGGATATTGACCATTGCTGCCAGTGAAGGTCGCCAGCGTCGTCAATAAGCCCGTGGACTTGGCGATCTTGAAGACGGTGCCGTCGCCGTTCGCCCCGTCCGGCCCCCCATTGGCTGTTGTCCCGAAGAGATCGCCCTCGGCGTCGATGGTTAGGTTGCCCGCTGGGGTGGCGCCATTGGCGCCAGAGAAGGCCGCCAGCGTCGTCAGAGCGCCGGTGGACTTGGCGATCTCGAACACTGTGCCGTAGCCGCCCGGGCCGGCATAGGCCGTCGTCCCGAACAGATCGCCTGCCGCGTCGCTGACGACGGACCCAAACAACGGATTGGCGCCATTGGCGCCGGTGAAGGTCGCCAGCGTCGTCAGCTGGCCAGTGGACTTGGCGATCTCGAACACTGTGCCGTCGCCGTTCGCCCCGCCATAGGACGTCGTCCCGAACAGATCGCCTGCCGCGTCGACGGTGACGCCCCACGGCTCGGCGCCATTGGCGCCGGTGAAGGTCGCCAGCGTGATCAATGCGCCGCTCGATTTGACGATCTCGAATACCGTGCCGTCGTTGTTGGCGCCACCCGCAGAGGTCACCCCGAACAGGTCGCCCGCCGCATCGCTGACCACGTCGGCCAATGGTTTGGCGCCATTGGCGCCGGTGAAGGTCGCCAACGTCGAGGGCTGACCACCGTACGTGTACGCGCCATAAGCGCTGCTCGTATCGCTCAGCGTGAAGGTCGTGGTCACCGATGCGTTCGGCACGCCGTCGACCGAGGTGAACGAAAGCGCCCGGAGTTCACTCGTGATCGCCGCCGCCGTTCCGGTCAGCATGTAAGTCCCGTTGGAGACGCTAAGCCCTGTTCCGCTCAACGAGCCCGGACCGGAAAGCGCGATCGACAGGGTGTCCGTCGCGCCCGCATTCGCGTCGCCTATCGTCACCCCCGAGAACGGATCGATCGGCGTCTCAGAGGTCGTCGTCTGGCCGGATACAGTTCCAGTAATCGTCGGGGCGGGCATGTTCAGTACCTCAACAGCCACGCGCGAGCCGCAGGAAAACCGCGATGGGGGCTGCATTACGAAATATCAGTTCGTATCAGTTAAAACTTAGAGGCGCATTTCCAGCGACCATCAATCGATGCGGTAATACTTCAGTAACGACGTTCCCGGTATTTGCAGCCTCGACTTTAGCCCGCGCCAGCCCTATGCGCGCGGCTCCCGGCATCAGATCAGGGTCGCGCCGCTCACTCCGTCTCTGGCCTCGCGCCTCTAAACCCCGCGGCCAGCAGGTAAAGCTCGGCGCTGTCGGCGCGGCTGGCTTTCGGCTTCACGTGGCGGACGGTCGCGAATTCGCGCTTGAGGCGAGTGAGCAACTCGCCCTCGGCGCCGCCCTGCAGCACTTTGGCCAGAAAGAATCCGCCCGGCGCCAGAACTTCGCCTGCAAAATCGGCGGCGAGCTCGACCAGGCCGACGATGCGCAACTGGTCGGTCTTGCGGTGGCCGGTGGCGTTGGCCGCCATGTCGGAAAGCACGCCGTCCGCTAGCCCGTTGAGCCACTCGCGAAGCTGCTGCGGCGCCTTGCGATCGTGGAAATCCATCTGCCGGAATTCCACCCCCTCGATTGGGTCCATCGCCAGGAGATCGATGGCGATGACCCGTCCCCTGCCCTCGTGCGCGCCCACGCGCGCCGCCGCGACCTGGCTCCAGCCGCCGGGGGCCGCGCCGAGATCGACGATGCGCTCGCCCCGCTTCAACATCTTGTACTTGTCGTCGATCTCGATGAGCTTATAGGCCGCGCGCGACCGGTAGCCTTCGCGGCGCGCCTGGGCGACGTAGGGGTCGTTGAGCTGGCGCTCGAGCCAGCGGGCTGAGGCCGGCGTGCGCTTGCGGGTCATCTTGACCCGAGTTTTGAGCGCCCGGCCGCCCTCGCGGCCCGAGCCGCCCGTCGTCACCAGCGCTCGCGCGGGCGGCGGTGCGGACCGACCCCGTCGGCGCGCATCATATGACTGAGGATTCCCTCGCGCAGACCGCGGTCGGCGATGCGCAGCCGCTCGGCGGGGAAATGCTTCCGGATCGCCTCCAGGATGGCGCAGCCGGCGAGCACCAGATCCGCGCGTTCGTGGCCGATGCAGGCATTGGCGGCGCGCTCGGCATAGCTCATGACGCGCAATCGCGCGATCGCCTCGTCGACCTCCGCCCTGCCAAGCCACAGTCCGTCGACCGCGCGTCGGTCATAGCGCGGCAGATTGAGATGCACGCCCGCAATGGTCGTGACCGTGCCGGAGGTGCCAAGAAGATGGAAGCGGTCGCAACGCGTCTCGTCCGCCACCCGGGCAACGAAAGGAGCGAGCGCGTCCGAGACATGGGTCGTCATGGCGTCGAAAGCTTCCTCGCTGACGTCCACGCCGCCGAATGTCTCGGCCAGCGAGACCACGCCGAGCCTCAGCGATTCCCAGGCCTTCACCCGGTTCGACGCCTGCGGCGCGCGAGGATCGAAGCCAAGCCATATGATCTCCGAGGATCCGCCCCCGATGTCGAACATCACGGTCGAGCGGGCGTCTTTATCGGCGAGGTCGCCTACCCCCGCGGCAGCGAGATGCGCCTCAGTCTCGCGGTCGACAATTTCGAGCTCGATGCCGAGTCGTTCGCGGACCATTGCGACGAAGTCGGACCCATTGACGGCCGCGCGGCACGCTTCCGTGGCGATTGTGCGGGCGCGGGTGACCCCACGCGCCACCATCTTGTCGCGGCAGACCTTCAAGGCCTCGAGCGTGCGCGCGATCGCCGCCTCGCTCAGGCGTCCGGTCAGCGACAGCCCCTCGCCCAACCGAACGATGCGCGAAAACGCGTCGATGACGCGGAATCCCTGAGCGGTCGGCCGCGCGACGAGCAGCCGACAATTGTTGGTTCCGAGGTCCAGCGCCGCATAGGTCCCGCCCCAGCCATTGCGCGCGCCGGCCGGGCCTTCAGCTGAAAACGGCGCGTGAAACCCAGAATCTGGACTCCACGTCGAAACGTGACTCGAACCCACTCCCACCCCGCCTCACGCCGCCTTGGCAGGCCGCGCCCAATGTCAAAAGAGTGTAGCAATGTTGACGGCGGATGCAACGCGCTTGGGTGTAGGGTCAGGGCTTGAAGAACGGATGACGAACTTTGTCGCCCACCTTGAGCCCGATCGAGGCCGCCGTCCCGCCATTCAATTCGAGCACCGCAATGCATGGACCGGCGGAAGGAACGACGCGCTCGGACAAAGGCTCGGCGTTGGCGGCGATGTGGGTCACAACGCCTGAGGGCGCAATGAAAATCATGTCGAGCGGGATGTATGTGTTCTTCATCCAGAACGCCACCGGCGCCTCGCGGTCGAACTCAAACAGCATGCCATGGCCGGGCGCCATATAGCGCCGATCCATGAGTCCGTGTTCGCGGGCCGCGTCGTTATCGACGATCTCGATCTGAAACGCGTGTCGTCCGGTGGAGGTGACGATCTCGAGCGAATCAAGCGCGCCCCCCTGCGCTGGGACGCCAGCGGAAGCGGCGAGGAAGACGGCGAAAGCGAGCGTCGCCCAGATCCGAACTCCGATCGCTCTCATCGCCGCTCCTCGGTCCCGCGCGCTCATCGAGCGAGGCGCTGAAAGGCGGGTTGAAGAGCAAGCGGAAGAGCGCGTCAAGCGCCTAAGTCGCGGGAGGGGCCTTTCAAATTGTCGCGAAGCGGCGTCAGTGCGGCGCGAAGATCTTCGAACCGTCGAGCGGCCTCACCTCGGCCGCCATCAAGCCCTTCGGCCCCGGACCAAACCGGGCGAGCATGCTGTCGCCGGGCTTCGGATCGACGAAGCCGTAGCGGCGCAGCGTCTCCATGTGAACGAAGACGTCCTCGGTGCCCTCGCCGCGCGTGAGAAACCCGAAACCCCTGGCGCGGTTGAACCACTTGACGATGACGATCTCGAATCCGCCGACCGAGCTTGCCTGCGCGTGCGTGCGCGGGGGCGGAAGATCCGGAGCCGAGGCCGGATCGGGCTCGGTGATTGCGAGCACCCTGAACACCTGCAAACCGCGGTCGCGCCGCTGCGCCTCGGCGACGACGCGTGCGCCTTCGCGAAGGGTGGTGAATCCATCGCGTCTGAGAACGGTCACATGGATGAGGACGTCAGCCTCGCCGCTGTCCGGCAGGATGAAACCATAGCCTTTGACGGCGTCGAACCATTTCACTCGTCCGGCGACTTCGACCAACCCTACCGGACGCTCGCCGCTGTCCTCACTACGCGCCGTCGCTTCCAACGGCTTTACGAAGTCATCGCTCAATTCGGCCCCCACTCTACGCGTCGGCTGCACATCCTCGCCGCCAGTGAACCTCTTGCGCGTCGCGATTGGGACCATCCGCTCGGCCCCCGCCAAACGGCGGAGGTCCGCAACGCAAGTGATTCGTCCCCAAGATAGCAAATCATTCGACGCTGAATACAGGAAACACGCGAAACTTGAGCGTGGCTGTGGATAGGGAGCAAAAAAAATCCCGCGGGCCGCGATGGCCGACGGGATCCTACACTGAACGCAGCGGCGCCGCCGCGCAATGGCGACTGTCTGACTGCGCTATTCGCCGTCGTCCTCCGGCTCCGGCGGCGGCGTCAGGCCCTCGAGCCCGCGCAGCAAATCCTCTTCGGTCATGCGATCGAACTGGACGTCGAGGCCAGCTTCGATCTGAGTCTGCACATCCGGATTGACCATCGGGGGGGCCGCTTCCGCTTCCGGCTCGTCGATCTCGACGTGCTTCTGGAGCGCATGGATGACATCCTCGCGCAGGTCGCCAGGCGCGAGCTTGCCGTCACCGATTTCGCGTAGCGCAACGACCGGATTCTTGTCATTGTCGCGCTGGACCAGGAGAGGAGCGCCGGACGAAACCGCCCGCGCGCGGTGGCTGGCCATCAGGACCAGATCGAATCGGTTGTCGACCTTGTCGATGCAATCCTCGACGGTGACGCGAGCCATGCAGACTCCTCGGCTATTGAAACGATGAGCGAAATGGAAGCGCGCCTCGTACACCGCAAGGCGGGGAGATGCAAGTCATTCCCAATTCTTAAGCGACGAGCTTCTTGCGGAGCAAATCATTCACATACGCGCTGACGTTTGGAATGGCCTTCAGGCGTTCGGCGACATCGGGATCGAGCATAATGTTGACGCGCCGCTTCTTCGCTTCTGCGGGCAGGGACGGACGCCCACGCTTGGCCGTTGCGAAGAATTCCTGATCGAGCTCCCGGACCTCGCCGTCACGGTTGATGTAGGGCCTTTTCATATTTGTTTCTTTCTCTCTCGTTCGCTTTGCGAAGGCTGATCACGCGGAGAGCCTCGCCACGCTGACACCAAGCGAAAACGCACAGGCGATTGTTGATCGGGGCCATTGTGACAAACCGGGCCTCCGCATAGTCCAAGCGAGTGTCTTCAACTGTGAAGGCAATATCCCAATCGACATTAGCGACATCCGCGAAATCAAGGCCGCGTTCGGCAAGAGCCTCGTTTCGCTTCTTGTCATCCCATTCAAGCTTCACGGGTATTTATATACACACGTAAAATGGCGTCGTCAATAAATGTGTGTAGGAAAATGCGACAGGCTCAAGCGGCGAACGATGCAAGTCATTCCCGCGCAAAGTCGTGTCTCAGTTTGAAATTCAGGACGATCCAGCCTAAGGTGGCCTAACATGCTGCGCGTACAGACAAGCTTTCAGGATACACCTGGCGACGGCTGCTATTTCGTTTTGTTCTACGACGAACGTCCGCTCGTCGAGCAGGTCGAGACGCTTGGGCTGCGAGATGGTGACGCAGTCATTTTGTGGGAGCCCGACTGTGGGGACTTCACCGTTGAGGCGATTCTCCTTTTTAACTTTAAGCACCCGATGTGGTTTGAACCGGCTTTATGGGCGAAGGCCAGGGTTCAGACTCCCTGACTGTGACACTACCTTGAGCCGCCGGCTTCTGCGGTTAGCGCCAAAGCGCCTCGGCGCGCCGCCCGCATTCGCGCGATAACGCTTTCGAACGCTTGAGCGAAACGCTCGACATCCGTTTCCGTTGACGCCCAGCCGAGACTGAGGCGGATGGCGCCGCGCGCCAGCTCGGTGGGAACGCCCATCGCGGCCAGCACATGCGACGGCGCGACCTTGCCCGATGAGCAGGCCGAGCCCGAACTCACCGCGACGCCAGCGAGATCGAGCGCGATCATCAGCGTCGCGGCCTCGACGCCGGGAACGGCGAAGCAGACGGTGTTGGGGAGCAGCGGCGCGCTCTCGGCAAAGACAACGGGGTCGTTGGCGACCAAACGAACAGCGCCGGTCAGGCGATCGCGCAAGCCGGCGAGACGCTCCGGCTCCGCGTCCAGTTCGGCAAGGCACGCACGCGCGGCGGCGCCGAAAGCCGCGATCGTTGCGACGGATTCGGTGCCCGCGCGCGCGCCGCGTTCCTGGCCGCCGCCCCGCATAAGCGGCGCGCCCAGGCTGATCCCGGCGCGCGCGACGACAAGCGCGCCCGCGCCCTTGAGACCGCCCATCTTGTGGGCCGACAGCATGAGCGCGTCGGCGCCGAGCGTGGCGACGTCGCAAGGCGCCCGCCCGGCCATCTGCACCGCGTCGCAGAACAGGAACCCGCCCGCGGAATGGACCAGCGCCGCTGCTTCCGCGACCGGCTGGATCACGCCTGTCTCGTTGTTTGCGCCCTGCAGGGCCACAAGCGCGCGACCGGGACGGCGGCAGGCGGCCTCGAGCCAGCGGAGATCGATGCGTCCGTCCGGAGCCAAGGGCGCGACCTCGGCGGTCGGAAACCGATGCCCCGACAAGACGCAGGCATGTTCGCCGGCGGAGACGATGAGCCGATCGAGCGGGGGCCCCTTCGGGCCGTTGCCGAACTGGGGATTAAGCGCGGCGTTCGCCGCCTCGGTCCCGCCGGAGACGAACGTGACGCAGCGGGAGGTCACTCCCGCAAGCCGCGCGACCTCGCTCCTTGCGTCTTCCAGGATATGGCGCGCGGCCCGGCCTTCGGCGTGGACCGAAGAGGGGTTGCCGGTCGTCTCCATCGCCGCGAGCGCGGCCTCGCGCGCGGTCCCGCGCAACGGCGCGGTCGCGTTATAGTCGAGATAGGCTCGGTTCAATAGGCTGGCGGCGGCGGCGATCACGACTCCGATTCTCGCGCTGGACGCGAAAACCGCGCCTGACTTTGCGGTTTTTCCTTGCAATTGCCGGCGGCTAGCGTGCTATGAGGCGGCCTCCGAGGCGACCCCCCGTCGACTGACCGAGACAGATTCGCGCTCAATTTCGCGCCGCAAGGCATGGAGGAGCGCAGTCGACTCCCGACCGGGGGCGCTTCAAGGCAGCGTGGAGTGTTCATGCCCGAGGTTTTCTTTACCGGTCCCGCTGGTAGGCTGGAGGGTCGTTTTCATCCGGCCAAGCAGCGCGGGGCGCCGATTGCGGTGGTGCTTCATTCTCACCCGCAATTTGGCGGGACTATGAATAACCAGATTGTCTACAACACTTATTATAGCTTTGCCGAACGCGGGTTTTCCGTGCTGCGCTTCAACTTCCGCGGCGTCGGACGGTCGCAGGGCGCCTTCGATCATGGCCAGGGCGAATTGTCGGACGCTGCTTCCGCTCTCGACTGGGCGCAGTCGATCAGCCCGGAGGCGCGCGCCTGCTGGATCGCCGGCGTCTCGTTCGGCTCCTGGATCGGCATGCAGCTCCTGATGCGCAGGCCCGAGATTGAGGGCTTCATCTCGATCGCTCCCCCCGCCAATCGCTTCGATTACAGCTTTCTCGCGCCCTGCCCCTCGTCCGGCCTGTTCGTCCACGGCGACAAAGACCGGGTCGCGCCGCTGAAAGAGGTTATGGGGCTGATCGAGAAACTCAAGACCCAGAAGGGCATCGCCATCGAGCACGCCGTCATCCCCGAGGCGAACCACTTCTTCGAGGATTGCATGGACGAACTCCAGACCGTCGTGGGCGCCTATCTCGACAAGCGTCTCGGCATGCCGCGTCATGCGCCCCTGCCCGTCCGCAAGGACCGGGCAAAGCCAGTCGCCCCGCCCCGCGCAATCGAATAGAGACGCGAATCCAGTGTCCCTGATCACAACGACGGACGAGCTCGCCCAGGCCTGTCAGCGCCTCGCGCGCTCGCCGTTCGTCACGGTCGACACCGAATTCCTGCGCGAGACGAC
>DATCEJ010000253.1:0-6359 GCA_036510135.1 Roseiarcus sp.
CAAACGCTCGCCGAGCAAGAGGGCGCCCGCGAGTGCAGCGAACACACCTTCAAGGGCGAGGATGAGCGCGGCCTCGGCGGCCGGCGTGTGCGCCTGGGCGAAGATCTGGATCGTATAGGCGAGCGCGCCCGAGACAATGCCGGCGAACAGGATCGTCGGCGCAGTCGCCATGAGCGCGCCAGGCGGCGTCGATTCGAGCAATGCGGAACACAGCGCGGCGAGGCCGGCGCAAACTGTATATTGCACGAAGGCGAGCAGGAGCGGCCGGCCGGAGCGGGCGAGAAAGATCGGCGTCAGCGCGATGCCCGTCGCCCAGGCGAAATCGGCGAGAAGCATGAGCGCGTCGCCAAGATTCGGAGGACCCAGTCCCCCGCCCGAGGCGAGCAACCAGGCGCCCACGAGCGAGACGAAGCCCGCGCCGACGATGATTGTACGCGGGCGCGCGCCGGTCAGCGCCCACACGACGAAAGGCGTCAGCACGACATAACAGGCGGTCAGAAAGCCGGCATTGGTGGCGCTGGTCGTCTCGATCCCCGCCTGCTGCAAGGTCGTGCCAAAAAACAGCGTAAGGCCGATCACGAGCGCAAGGCGCCATTCGTCGCGGCTCGGGGGATGCGGCTTGCGACGGAATTCCCAAAGTGCGAACGGCGCGAGCGCCGCCGCCGAAACAGCAAAACGTGCGGCGACGAAGGCGAGCGCCGGCATGGTCGCCGTGGCGTATTTCTGCGCGACGAAGGTCACGCCCCACAGGAAGGCGGTGACGAGAAGCAGGCCGTCCGCGCCCAGGCGACTCATGCCGCCTCCAGCAGCGGAATACCGCATGCTCAGACCTGCTCGATCTCGATCAGCGTGCCGGCGAAGTCCTTTGGGTGCAAAAACAGCACCGGCTTGCCATGAGCGCCGATTTTCGGGTTTCCGTCCCCGAGCACACGCCCGCCCGCAGCTTTGAGTTGGTCGCGGGCGGCGATGATGTCCTCGACCTCATAGCAGAGGTGATGCATGCCGCCGTCCGGATTGCGATCGAGAAACTTGGCGATCGGCGAATTCGCGCCGAGAGGATGCAAGAGTTCGATTTTCGTGTTGGGCAGTTCGACGAAGATGACGGTCACCCCGTGATCGGGCTCAGGTTTCGGCTCGGAGACGCGAGCGCCAAGTGTTTCCCGATAGGTCCGCGCGGCCTTTTCGAGATCTGGGACAGCAATGGCGACGTGGTTGAGCTTGCCGATCATGATGGAGTTCGCTTGGCTCACACCTCCACCACAAGCACGTGCACCTGTGGCTTCTTGCCCCAGACGGTGTTGACCGAACCGCGCACCGCACGTTCGATGGCGGTTGACACGACCTCGGCGTCGCGCCGCTTGCCTGGCGGCAGGCTCTCGAAGGCCTCAAAGATGGCGTCGTCGATCAGCGCGTCGATCGCAGCGCCTTCGCGCGTGCGCTCTGGCAGGCCGGCGATCATCACATCCGGGTCGCCCGCCATTTCGCCCTTGGAGGTCAACGCGACCGCGATCGAGACAACGCCTGCGAAACTGAGCCTGCGACGCTGGCGAACAGATTCCTGATCCGGCGGCAAAAGGATCGCGCCGTCTTTCGCCCGCCGCCCGCTCGTCACCTTGCCCGATACGCTGACCCCCCCGGGCGCAAGCCGGACGACATCGCCATTGAAGGCGCGCAAGACCTGCGACACGCCTTGCGCCCTGGCGAAGTCGGCGTGCTCGGTCAAGTGCACCGGCTCCCCATGCGCAGGCACGGCGATTCTCGGGCGCACCCAACCGTACATTTTCGCCACCTCTGCCCGCCGTGGATGGCCGGAAACATGCACGAGCGCGGTGCGGTCGGTGATGACCTCGACGCCAGCGCGAGCAAACGCGTTGACGATTTTCCCGACCGCCTTCTCGTTGCCGGGAATTGTGCGCGAGGAAAAGATCACGGTGTCGGCGGCGCTCAGTTCCGCCGTCGGATGCTCGTCCCCCGCCATGCGTGCGAGCGCCGCGCGCGGCTCACCCTGGCTGCCGGTGGCGAGGGCCAGTATTCGTTCGCGCGGCAACCGCTCGAACGCGTCCATGCCCAAGAACGCCGGCAGGCCTTCCAGCATCCCGCACTCGCGCGCGACGCCGACCACGCGCTCGATCGCCCGGCCGAGAATGCAGACCTGTCGCCCGGCGGCAAAGCCAGCCTCAGCCGCTGAACGCAGCCGGCCGACATTGGAGGCGAAGGTGGTCACGACCACCCTGCCTTTCGCATTGGCGATGAGCCCAGTCAGAGTCTTCGCGACGTCGCGCTCGGACGGACTTTCCCCTTCGCGCAGGATGTTGGTCGAATCGCAGACAAGCGCCAGCACGCCCTCGTCGCCGAGCGCTTTGAAACGCGCCTCGTCGGTGGGGAGACCAACGATCGGCGTCGGATCAATCTTCCAGTCGGCGGTGTGGACGATGAGCCCAGCGGGCGTGCGGATCGCCAGCGCCGAGCTTTCAGGGATGGAGTGAGCGACGGGGATGAATTCGACCACGAACGGGCCGATCACGACCTTCTCGCCGAACTGAACAACCTTCAACGGGATCTCGGGCGCGCCCGGTTCGCCCAGCCGGCGCGATTCCATGAGTCCCGCCGCGAAGCGGGTCATGTAGACGGGCGCGCGAAGGTCCGGCCAAAGCTCGACAAGGGCGCCTATATGGTCTTCGTGTGCATGAGTGATGACCACCCCGACCAGATTCTTCTTCGCCTTCTCGATGAAGCTGAGATCTGGCATGATGAGATCGACGCCGGGCAAGTCCTCGTCGGCGAAGCCGATGCCGAGGTCGACCATGAGCCATTGGCGTGCGCTCGCCGGCCCATATCCGTAAAGGGCGCAATTCATCCCAATCTCGCCCAGGCCACCAAGCGGGACGAACACCAATTCGTTGTCGTCCGCCATCTAGGCGCGCCCTTCCGGCAGGTGGGAGGCGGATAGAATCACTTGCGGCAAGATGCTCGAGCGAGGTAGGAGCCACACGTCGGCCGCCTCGATGGCGTCGCGCCCGTGCTCGGAGTGCATGAGCAGACGGCCGGCCGCGTCGATCCCCTCGAAGACACCCTCGCGATGACCGGCGCCGTTTTGGATCGCGATTCGTTCCCCCACACCGACGGCGTAATCGAGCCACGCGGCGCGAACGCGGTCGAACGCCTGTCCAGCGCGCCAGTCGTTAAGCGCCTCGTCAAACCGTTCGACGAGACGCTCAAACACGTCTCCAGAAGCCACCGCTTGTCCGCCTGCCCGCGTCAGACATGAGGTCGCGTACCCAATGCCCTCCGGCGCATGCGCGCAATTCACGCCGATCCCTACGACACAAGCCGTCCGCCCGCTTCCGAGGCTGAAGCCTTCAATGAGGATCCCAGCGCATTTCGCACCGTAAGACATGAGATCGTTCGGCCATTTGAGGCCGACGTCGGTCACGCCAAGATCTGTGACCGCGCGCGCCAACGCCACTCCGGCGACGAAGCTGAGTTGCGCCGCGACCGCACGCGGGCAGGGATCGATCATGAGTGCGCTAGCGTGCAGGTTTCCCTTCGGCGAGATCCAGGCGCGGCCCCGACGGCCTCTCCCCGCCGTCTGCTCGTCGGCTACGATCCACAGGCAATCCGTGTCGCCGGCCAACACGCGGCGACGTGCCTCCTCGTTGGTCGAATCGATGGCGCCGAAACGAACGATGCGCCACTCTCGAGGCGAGCTGTCCAGCCTGGAGGCGGCGGTCAAAAGAGCGACTGCGCGGCCGCCATCGCGGCGTTGGTGATCGGCGAGGGCGCGAACACAAACAGGATGATCGCGAGCGCTGAAAGCGCGAGTACGATGCGCGCGACGGAAGTTGGAGGGTCGAACGCCGGGGCCGGCTCGTCGAAATACATGAGCTTGACGATCCTCAGATAATAATAGGCGGCGACCGCGCTTGCCAAGACGCCGATGACGGAAAGCCCGTAGAGGCCAGCCTTGATGGCGGCGGCGAAGACATAGAACTTGGCGAAGAAGCCAGCGAGCGGCGGAATGCCGGCAAGGGAGAACATCATCGTCGCCAGGAAGAAGGCCATGCTCGGATTCGTCCGCGCCAGGCCCGCGAGGTCGGCCATCGTCTCGACCGCGCGGCCGGCGCGCCGCATGGACAGAATGGCGGCGAAGGTTCCCAGCGTCATCACCACGTAGATCGCCATATAGATGATGACGCTCTGCGCGCCCTCGACTGTGCCGGCCGCAAGTCCGACCAGCGCGTATCCCATATGGCCGATCGAGGAATAGGCCATCAGGCGTTTGAAGTTGCGCTGGCCAATGCCGGCGAAGGCGCCGAGCGCCATCGAGGCGATCGAGACGAAGGTAATGATTTGGCGCCAATCGTTGGCGATGCCGGGGAAGGCGGTGACCATGACCCGAACCAACACCGCCATCGCCGCGATCTTGGGCGCGGAAGCGAAGAACGTCGTCACCGGCGTCGGCGCGCCTTCGTAGACATCCGGCGTCCACATATGGAACGGCACGGCAGAAATCTTGAACGCCAGCCCCACCAGAAGGAACACCAGCCCGAACAGCACGCCGATGTTCGCATGATCATGCACGGCGTTCGCGACCGCGCTGAAAGCGACCGAGCCGGAATAGCCGTAGATGAGCGACATCCCGTAAAGCATCATGCCCGACGACAAGGCGCCGAGGACGAAATACTTGAGACCGGCTTCCGTTGCGCGCACGTCATGCCGGCGATAGCTCGCGATCACGTAGAGCGCCAAGCTCATCAGCTCAAAACCGAGGTAGAGCGCGATGAAGTCGTTGGCCGCAATCAGCATTAGCATGCCGAGGGTGGAAATGAGAATGAGCACAGGGAATTCGAAGCCGCCGATCCGTTCCTGACGCATGAACTCGACCGACAACAGAAGCGTCACCAGCGAGCCGATCAGCGCAAGCGCGCTCATGAAGCGGGTGAAGGCGTCGTCGACGAAGGAGCCGTAGAACGTGACGCCCATCGGGCGATTCCTGGCCACCATCAGAATGAAGACGAGGCCGAGCAAGCCGACTGCGATCTCGTTGACGACACCCTCGCCCCGCTCGCCGCGCAGGGCGCCGTAAAGCACGAGCGCCAAGATCCCCGCCGCCAGCACCACCTCCGGCAGGATCACGGGGAGAGAAATGGCCGTCTCATGCATGAGTGTCGCTCGTTCCAAAAGACAGTCGGCGCGCCGCACTGAGCCTCAAGCGGTCAGAGCCCCGCCGACTTTGTCGCCGCGATGGCGTGCTGGAAGCCGCTGATGATCTGTTCGATTGAAGCTGCGCTGGCATCGAGGATCGGCTGCGGATGGATGCCGTAAAAGATGACGAGCAGGCCAAGCGGCAAAAGCGTCACCACCTCTCGGCTGGTGAGGTCGGCGATGCCCATCAGGTTTGGCTTCTCGATAACGCCAAAGATGACGCGGCGGTAGAGATAGAGCGCATAGCACGCCGACAGAATAGTGCCGAAGGTGGCGAGAAACGCGACCCAGTTGTTGATCTGGAACGTGCCGATTAGAGTCAAGAATTCGCCGATGAAGCCCGTGGTGCCCGGCAAGCCAATATTGGCGAGGGTGAACACCATAAACGCGACCGCATAAAAGGGCATGCGCTGCACGAGTCCCCCGTAGGCGGAGATCTCGTAGGTGTGCATGCGGTCATAGACGACGCCGACGCAAAGGAAGAGAGCGCCGGAGATGAGTCCGTGGCTCACCATCTGGTAGACCGCCCCTTGAATCCCCTGGGTGTTCGCGGCGAAGATTCCCATCGTCACGAAGCCCATGTGAGCCACCGACGAATAGGCGATCAGCTTCTTCATGCTCTCCTGCGCCAGCGCGACCAGAGAGGTGTAGATGATTGCGATCGCCGACAGGGCGAAAATGAGCGGGGTGAAATAGACCGAGGCGTCCGGAAACATCGGCAGCGAAAACCGGATGAAGCCGTAACCGCCCAATTTCAAAAGAATACCGGCCAGCACCACCGAGCCTGCAGTTGGAGCTTCGACATGGGCGTCCGGTAGCCACGTATGCACCGGCCACATCGGCATCTTGACCGCGAACGAGGCAAAAAAAGCGAGCCACAGCCATTTCTGCATGGCCTGCGGAAAGGAAGTCTTGAGCAGCACGGTGATGTCGGTCGTGCCCGCCGTCCAATACATCGCCATGATCGCGAGCAGCATCAGGAGCGAGCCGGTCAGCGTGTAGAGGAAGAACTTGAAAGCCGCGTAGACGCGGTTGCTATGGCCCCACACGCCGATAATGATGAACATGGGAATGAGGCTGCCTTCGAAGAAGACATAGAAGAGCACGATATCGAGCGCGACGAACACGCCGAGCAACAGCGTCTCGAGCACCAG
>DATCEJ010000254.1:0-2642 GCA_036510135.1 Roseiarcus sp.
GCGGCGATCGAGGCCTTCGCCATGGCGGCCGCGATCGAAATGCCGCTTGGCATCCGCATCAACGCGGTGAGCCCGGCCGTGTTTGAGGAATCCATGGGCGCTTTCGGGCCATTCTTCCGCGGCCACGATCCCGTGCCGGTCGCCCGCGCCGCCCGCGCCTTCAGCCGCAGCATCGAAGGCTCGGAAAACGGCCAAACCTATCGCGTGGTCTGATCGCGAAACATGAACAAAGCTTTATTCGTCTACATTGCGCTCGCCGCACTGACGCTCGCCGTTTTTGCCATGTGGCCTGGGCTCGACCTGGCAGGCGCGCGCACCTTCTACCATGGCGGCGGCTTCTTCGGCCGTAACGACTTCGAACGCTTTGGCCGCGACTTTTTCCGCGTCACGCCATTCGTCGTGCTGGCAGCCTACGCGGCGTTATGGTTCGCCATGAGCCGTGGGGTAAAACTCCGCTGGGCGCCGAGCGGCCGGGTGATGATTTTTCTCATCGTCACGATGATCATCGGGCCCGGCCTCATCGTCAACCTCGGCTTCAAGGATCATTGGCATCGTCCGCGTCCAATCCAGACCCAGGACTTCAACGGGCCGAGCCCGTTCGTGCCGTGGTATGACGATAACGGGGGATGCAAGAAGAACTGTTCGTTCCCTTCCGGCGAAGCGTCGACCGCCTTCTGGATGGTGGCGCCAGCGAGCGTGCTTCCCCCGCCCTGGCGCGCTCCCGCGATGGTCGCCGCGTTCGCCTTCGGCCTTGGGGCGAGCCTGCTGCGCCTGGCCTTCGGTGGCCACTACATTAGCGACGTGCTGCTTGGCGGGCTTATCACCCTCATCGTCATCGAAATTGCCCGCCGGATGATCTGGCCGAAACAGGGCGATCAAGTCTGAGCCGCCAGAACCTGCTGTGATTTGACGACCCCACCGTCGTCATTGCGAGGAGCGGAGCGACGAAGCAATCCAGGAGCCCTACGTCCCCTGGATTGCTTCGCCGTAGCCCGTCCGGAAGAACGGGCGTCTTTCGACGCCCTATGGCTCGCAATGACGGTTTCATATGGACGCAGTTTCCTTAGCTTATGATTTCGGCCGGGTGAGGAAGAAGACGCCGCTCACATGGCCGTTGGCTCCGCATGACGCGGGCTCACTTTGGTCGCCCTTCGCTTGGCCGGACTCCTCGGCTTCCAGCGCATCGCCGAGCCGGCGGAAGCGGTAAACGAGACCCGTCGCCCTATCATCGCTGTCCCTGTCGACCAGCTCCAGGTCTTGTCGCGTTTTCACCACGCCGCCCACATTGCATTCGCTGCCGCCCGTCGACGGATTGGCGGTATCGGCCTCGATCTCGAGCTTCCCCGGGCCTGCGGACTTGATGGTCACCATGCCTCCGACATTGTTCCATGACCCCACGAAGCCTGCATCCGGCTTTTCAATGGCGCCGAGGAAGGCGGCGCGGTTGCGCATGAACTCGTCGATCGGAAAGTTCTGCTTGTCCTTCGGAACGCCCTGGTCGAAGCCAGCGATCCGGTCACGGTAACTCACGAAATCCTCTTGATCCTGGGCAAGCGCCTTGCGGGCTGGAGCATCGAGCCGCTTCATCGCGGAGGCGTAATTGGCGGCGATGGCCACGTCGGCGGCAGCGAGGCCAGGATCGGCGCAGATCATCTTTTCCGCGACGCTCTTCGCCTTTGTGCAGTCGAACGAGGGCTTGCCGGCTTCGGCCGCATCGCCCACGCTGGCCGCCACGACGAAGATCGCCGCAAGCGTGATCGCCAGCTTCCGTTGACTGGATTGCTCCATGCCGCTTGCCCCTCGCAGCTTCGCAGCCCTTATACGACAGGCGCGGGAAATCACAAGGAAACAGCGGCCTTCCTGACCCCTTCTCCACGGTTCCCCTTTGGTTGGTTGCGCGCGGCACAGGCGTCTCTATAAGTCCGCGCACGGCGGTCGTGTCCGCGCCCGCGTGAGCGACCGATGAACAACGTCAAAAACGGAACCGCGCTGGTCGTCATGGGCGTGTCGGGCAGCGGCAAGACGACCGTTGCCGAGCTGCTCGCCAAAGAGCTCGGCTGGCCGTTCATGGAGGGCGACCGGCTGCATCCTCCGGCCAATGTCGAGAAGATGCGGCAGGGAACTCCCCTTACCGACGCCGACCGCGGCCCTTGGCTCGATCGCATTGGTGAGGAGCTCAAAAGCTGGGCCGCCGCGGGCAAGTCCGGCCTACTAACCTGCTCGGCGCTCAAGCGCGCCTATCGCGATCGCATTCGTTCGGCCCGGCCCGACGTCCGCTTCGTCTATATCAAAGGCTCGGAAGCGCTGATCGAGGCGCGGGTCGCCGCCCGCCACCACGAATATATGCCGGCCTCTCTGCTGCGCAGCCAGTTCGACACGCTGGAGGAGCCGACGCCGGACGAGCCAGGCATCGTGACTGTCGATGCGGGCGGCACTGCGGACGAGGAAGTCGCCGCCGTCATCGCCGCGCTCAACCTCACCCGGTCCTAGGATCGCCAGCCAGGTTGCACGCTCTGCGCGCCGCTCTATAAGTCCGGCCGACGTTTCCGAGGGTCACCCACCCTCAACCGTCATGGCCGGGCTTGACCCGGCCATCCACGTGTCTCGATCCGCACGATCGCGGGCAAGCGCTCTCCGTGCGA
>DATCEJ010000255.1:0-4829 GCA_036510135.1 Roseiarcus sp.
TTCTCCTCGAATGTCATGAGGTCGGCCAGCACCTGGCAAGGGTGCGACTGCTTGGTGAGGCCGTTGATCACCGGAATCGTTGCTCGCGCCGCCATTTCCTGCATGTCGTCGTGACTGAGGATGCGAATGACGATCGCATCAACATAGCGCGAGAGCACGCGCGCGGTGTCGGCGATCGTCTCACCGCGGCCGAGTTGCATTTCGGCGCCGGTCAGCATGATCGACGCGCCGCCAAGCTCGCGCATCCCGACATCGAACGAGACCCGGGTGCGGGTCGACGGCCGGTCGAAGATCATCGCCAGCGTCTTGCCGGCGAGCGGACGCGAGGATGCCTCAGCGCCTTTGACCCGCGCCGCCTTGATCGCCGCGGCGCTGTCGAGGATGCCGCGGAGTTGCCCGTTGGAAAGCTCGAGCAGATCGAGAAAATGCCTGGGCTGGGTCTGAACCGTCGCGTTCATGGCTCTTTCAGTTGATCGCCACCGCGAGACGCTCTTTGACCGCTTCACAAGCGGCGTCAAGCCGCCGTACGCCTTCGGCCAACTCCTCGTCGGTAACCACGAGGGGGGGCAAAACGCGCACGACATTGTCGCCGGCGGGAATGAGAAGAAGCTTCTGCTCCAGCGCGGCGTCGGCGAACTTGGCCGGGGGAACCTTCAGCTTGAGACCGATCAGAAGACCCTCGCCGCGAATCTCCTCGATCACATCGCTATGGCGGTCCGTGAGCTCCGCCAGCCGCTGCCGCATGTCCAGGCCGAGCCTCGCGACGCGCTCGAGGAAGCCCGGAGCGAGAATGACGTCGAGGGTGGCGTTGCCGACCGCCATCGCCAGGGGATTGCCGCCGAACGTGGTCCCGTGGACGCCGGCGGTCAGACCCCGAGCGGCGTCCGCGGTCGCGAGGCAGGCCGACATCGGAAAGCCGGCGCCGATGCCCTTCGCGGAGGTGAGAATATCGGGATGAATGCCGCAATGCTCGTAGGCGTAGAACCGCCCCGTGCGGCCGACGCCGGTCTGCACTTCATCGAAGATCAAAATGAGGTCGCGCCGGTCGCAGATCTCGCGCAAACCGCGGAGAAACGCGGGCGGAACGACGCGCACCCCGCCCTCGCCCTGGATCGGCTCGATCAAGATCGAGCCAGTCTCCGGGCCTATCGCCGCCTCGACGGCCTTGAGGTCGGTCAGCGGAATCTGGTCGAAGCCGTCGACCTTGGGGCCGAAGCCGTCGAGATATTTTGCCTGGCCGCCGGCGGCGATCATGGCGAGCGTCCGGCCATGAAACGCGCCTTCGAAGGTGAGGGTGCGGTAGCGCTCGGGATGGCCGTCAACCGACTGGCGCCGGCGCGCCATCTTGACCGCGGCCTCGTTGGCCTCGGCGCCTGAATTGGCGAAGAAAACGAGATCGGCGAAGGTCGCATCGACGAGGCGCCGGGCAAAGCGCTCGCCCTCGGGGTTCTGATAGAGGTTCGAAACGTGCCACAGCTTTGAGCCCTGATTCGTCAGCGCTTCGACGAGATGAGGATGAGCGTGGCCGACCGAGGTCACCGCGATGCCGGCGCCGAAGTCGAGGTAGCGCTCCCCGGTCGTCGAAACGAGCCAGCAGCCCTCGCCTCGCTCGAAAGCGACCTCGGCCCGGGCGTAAGTCGGTACCATGGCGGAAGCCGCGTCGGCGAGATTCACCGTCAACTCCTTGTGATGTATCGAGAAAACACCTCTCGAGATCGGCGTGCGGTCGGCCGAAATAAAAACGCCGCCCCGCTGGGGCGGCTGCCGAGTGCGCTCCCAAACTATAGCGGAAGGCGCTCAATGTGGTCAAATCGCACGGCGGAAGGGGCTTTGAAGGAAGTGGACCGCGGGTTACGCTCTACCGCCCAGGGAGCCCAGCGCACGCCGTCGCTTCGCCGCGAGGCCGAGGCCCGCCAAGCCGATGAGCATCAGCGCCCAGGTCGAAAGCTCTGGAACGGCGGCCGACGTAATGGGGACCGGCGGGTCGAGTATCGGCGGTGGCGGGTCGACTATGGGCGGGGGCGGAGCGAGTATGGCCGAGTCGGAGGGGTCGCGCGTCATGGCGCCGGTAGCCCCGAAGAGAACTCCGGTCACACCACCAAAAATCACTTGACCGCCAGCAATCGCTTCCTGGTTGAAGCCAAACCAAGCGGCCGGGCTCGGGGTGGCGAATGTCAAAGTCAGCATGTCGCCACCGCTGTTGTACGCGTTGATAACCCCGTTGGCCGACGCTGCGAGGCGCAGGGATGTGGTTCGGTTGAAGACGGGGCGCCCATTCACGGAGATGCTCATGGACTCAAGTGTTTCTTGGGTGAAGTCGTTGCTGAAATTCAAGTCAATCGTCCCGGTGAACAGGACCGCCGAATTCAAGACGGTCCTGAAACTACCGGACAGATTGAACGTCTCGACGACATTTGCTTTCGCGTTCGGGGCCGCGATTAGGGCCAGCGCCGTCACCGCGCTCGCCAACACGAGCCTGCTATCCCGTGAAGGGAGCGACTTTCGTCTGCCAGCCTCTGCGTCAAACTGCTTCATAGGCGCCCCGACCCCAGCCCCATTTGGGGGTCCGCTTTACGGCCTCTTTGCGCCTACACCATTAACCACCCGGCGGCTACAACTAAACACCACGCGACGAAACTATTTTGTGATATAGATCACACAGCGATCGCGCGCGTCACCCAAGCCCGCTTCACGCGAGCCCGCTTCTCGCGAGTTCGGCGCCACGATCGCGCTCGAAACGCCAATTTCTCACACAGATTCAGTAGACCCGCCCCGGATCAAAGGCGCCACGGCAGTAGCGATGGCTCTTTGTCGCTGCTGTGACAGGGCGGGAAACATTTTCTCAAATCCACCGAGCGGCGCCGCGCCACAACCCGCCGAAATGACGCGCGCGAGCCGACTTGGCGCGATTTCCGCATCGAGAAGGGCGCTCGCCGTCGTCTCGACTCGGTAAAACGCTAAAGCGTTGATCCGACTCAGGCATTCGAAGATGCGCCGCGCTTTCCTCAATCCAAACGCGAAGAGTTGGGGAAAAGCTTGTTCAAGGGGCGCCAGGGACTCTTGCGCGTGATTCAACGAGTAGTGTAGTTTTGACCTCAAGGCCCACGAGATGTCGTGGGGAGGGTTCCAAATCGAGTAACTGGTCAGCGTTAGGCCCGGCGGGCTCCTCGCCGGGCGACGGACTGGGATTCCGCGTATTGCGCCGCCTTTGGCGAGAATTGACGAACGAGGCGACAGATGGCTTGGACGGACGAAATAGTCGAGCAGCTCAAGCAGCATTGGATAGACGGCAAAAGCGCGAGTCAGATCGCGGGTTTGCTCGGCAATGGCGTGACCCGCAACGCCGTGATCGGAAAGGTGCATCGGCTGGGCCTGGCGGGCCGGGCTAAAACGCCGAGCGCGAGCATTCCGCGTCCTCGGCGACTGGCGCCCCAGCCAGTGCATCGGGTCGCCGCCCCGCGCCTCAGCGCTTCCGCCCCTCGAATGATGCGCGGGTCGACGGCGTTCGCGCTCGCCCCGGAGGCGTTGTCAGAGTTTGAACAGCACGAGGAATTCGAAAGCGTCGTCCTGCCGATGTCGCTCCGGGTGACGATCGTCGAACTGAAAGAATCGATGTGCCGCTGGCCGCTGGGCGACCCGGCGACTGCCGAGTTCCGCTATTGCGGCTCGCCCACGGCGGCCGGGCCCTATTGCACCTACCATGGCGGCCTCGCCTACCAGCCGGCCCAGGACCGGCGACGCGATCGCGATCGGTCCCGACGGGCGCTCCCGCGCTAAGGGCGCGCGCCAAGCTCGCTTTCCCCTTTTGGGGAGCGCCTGCGATGCGCCGACGCAGACGCCAAGCGGCGTCTCGAATGCAGGAAAGGTCGCAGGCCGCCCTCCCCCTGAGGAGCGCGCGATCTGGACCCTTCCGCTCACAAACAATGGCTTTTGTAAGCGCCGCTGATACTGGTGAGGATCCCCGCCGCGTCGGCTTGCCACTCGAACGTCTAACCGGTTGACGGCTCGTCGGCGACGAGGCAAGGACAGATGCTTTTAGGGAGGGCACATGGTGGAAGCGCCCGGGTGGCCTGGAATTCCGGCTCGGTGGACTTCAAGCGCCAAGGACGGGGTCGGCGCCGCGTTCAGCGAGCGCAGCCGGGTCTGGTTTACCATCAGTCATGGCATCGTCAATGAGATCTACTATCCACGCGTTGACCAGGCTTGCGTCCGCGACCTCGGGCTCATCGTCACCGACGGGGACACTTTCTTCGCCGAGGTCAAGCGTGACTGCCAGACGGTCGTCGAGCGTATCGAAGACGGGGTTCCCGCTTTCCGCCTGACGAGCACGCATCGCGGCGGGCGATTCCGGATGGTCAATCGCGTGATCACGGACCCGCGCAGCGATTCGGTCGTTCTAGAAATTCGCCTCGAAGATTCCTCCAAGACGGGGTTGCGCGTGTTCGCCTTGCTCGCGCCCCATCTCGTCAACGCGGGGGCGCACAACAGGGGTCAGCTCGCCGAGTACAAGGGGCACGAGATGGTCTGCGCAGCCGGCGGCGGCACGCATCTCGTGATGCTGGCGAACCCGCAGTTCCTCGCCAGGTCCGTCGGCTTCGTCGGCGCCTCCGACGGATGGAGGCAGCTTCGCGATCATGGGCGTCTGGCCGACCCCTATGATACCGCCACAGACGGCAACATCGCCTTGTCCGCCGAGCTTGCCATGGGAGCCGACGGAGCCTCGGTTGTGACGGTCGGTTTCGGCCGCACCGTCGCGGAAGCCGGCTATCACGCGCTGACGTCGAGCATGAGTCCGTTCGAGACGATCTTGGATGACTATTCGTCCGGAT
>DATCEJ010000256.1:0-4639 GCA_036510135.1 Roseiarcus sp.
GCGAGGTCTTTCGTGGACCCACCACCGCTTTGCGTAGCCACGCTGCTGAATTGAAAGCCGGAACGGCTTGATGCTTGCGAGAGCGTGCTGGAACGGCGCCTCGTAAAGCGAGGCCTCGCCCTCGGGCATTCCCGTGCCGAAGTCGATGATCCACATGTCGCGCGGACGGCGGGTGAGATCCAGACCGTTGACCCACGGCGAAAGCACCTCGCTATTCGGCCTTCCGTTTGGATTGAGCGGCTCGGCGAGCCACGCGCGCGCGATTCCCCCTTCGATGTCGAAGGCGCCGCCCTTCGTATCCCCCATGAAGGCGATGCCGAGATTCTCGGGCTGCGGCAAAGCGGTCACGAGGTTTGACGCCTCGGCCGAGAGGTCCGCATGGATCGCCGGCACAACGAGGCCATTCAGGCGGATGGGCTCGGCGTCCATTCGGGTGCTTCCCTCATCCTGAGGAGGCGGCGGAGCCGCCGTCTCGAAGGATGGGCGCCGTGGAGCGGTCTTTTGTCGCGCTCGACCGTCGGGCGCAACGCCCTCCGCCTTCGAAACGCCCTCACCCTGAGCTTGTCGAAGGGTGCGCGGCTCCTCATCCTTCGAGACGCGCCTTCGGCGCTCCTCGGGATGAGGGCGACTGAGGCGCGCCGTTACCCCGAAGCACACGAGCGACACCCGCACCGCCGCGCCTTCCACGGTCCACGCCTCATCGCTCCACGCTTCGAATATCGCGCCCGCCTTGGCGATTGGCTCCAGAACCCTTCGGTTGGCGCCGCCGCGAATCGAATTGGTCGCGACAAGGCCGACACGTTTTGCGCGATTAGCCTCCAAAGCCTGCCAAGCCTTTGCGATCCAATAACAAACGAGGTCCGCTTCGGCGGGAACCCGTCCCGCGTAGACCCTGAACAGGGTCTCGACTGTCGCGTCGCCAAGGCCGCGGCGCATCAGCTTGCCGCCCAAAAACGGCGGGTTGCCGACGATGTAATCAGCCTCCGGCCATTCAGCCTCCACGAACCCGCCCTTGCCGTCGGACGCCAGCAGCGCGTCGCGGCATTCGATCGAATCGAGCTTTTGCAGGAGCGGGCGTGGATGGTGGTGGATCGCGTTTTTCACCCGCCATTGGATGTCGCCGATCCAGATCGTGGTGCGCGCAAGCTCGGCGGCGAAGGGATTGATCTCGATCCCGTGTACAATCTTCGGCCCGACACGCGGCACGGCCATGCCGAGGCCAAGCGCTTCGCAATCGAGGATGGCGCGCCACTCGATGTCCTTGACGCCCTGAAGCGCGAGATAGAGGAAATTGCCCGAGCCGCAGGCGGGGTCGAGAATGCGCAAGCCGCACAGGCGATCGATGAACGCATCGCGCTCGGCCTCAGCCTTGGCGCGTGCGACGTCGAAGCGCTTGCCGAGGTCCCGCTTCGCGTCCTTGCCGGCCACGCCGCGCGCTTCGAGCACAGGGGCCATGATCGCTTCGACCTTCGCCTTCGCCGTCTCCCATTCGGCGCGCAGGGGCCTGAGCACGACCGGCTCGATGATCTTCATGATCTTGTCGGGGTCGGTGTAATGCGCTCCGATCTGCGCCCGCTTGTCGGGATCGAGAAAGCGCTCGAACAAGGTGCCGAAAATTGTCGGGTCGATGAGACTCCAGTCAAGGCTGGCGGCGTCGAAGAGATGGCTGATTTCATTGTGCGTGAGCGCGAGCGGCGGTCGTCCATCGAACAACCCGCCGTTGAACTCCAGGATGTTCTCAAGATCGAAATCGCCGCCCTTCGCCATGTCATCGAACAGACGCGTGAGATAGACTTTCGACTGTTCCGGCCTGCGTTCGGCGGCCTGTAGCAGCTTCTTCCACAGGCCATTCGGCAGCAGCTTCACGCTGTCGGCGAAGAAACAGAAGACGAGCTGATTGACGAAATGAGCGACGGCCTCGCGGTCAGGATTGCGATGCTGGAGCGAATCCGAGATCGTCTGGAACGTGTCGGCGGCTTCCCTCGTAAGCTTCGACCGCGTAAGGCCGGAGCGAAGCTCGTCCGGATTGTGAAAGACGGCGCGAAGCCGGGCGAGATTGATGGGCTCGGCGAGATCGTCGAGTTCGAACTCGTATTTCGCCGACGCCTCGTTGGTCCAGCGCGTCTCGATGCGGAAGATATGCGTGTCGCAGGCGACATGGAGCGGCGGATTTTCGAGCGCGGCCGCGTAGTGTGTCAGTTGCTCAAGCGCTTTGCCAAGATCCCGCTTCTTCTTCTTGTATTCCCAGGCGAAGAAGCCTTTCTTCCAGACGTCGGCCCAGCCTTCGCCGCCGCCAATTTTTGACGCGCCCTTCTCGAATGTGAAATGATCGCCGACAGGATCGTCCTCGGCGGGCGTCGGGTGATCGAACAGCCGGCAGAGGTCGAGGAAATGCTCCTGCGCCGTCGCGCGTTCGGTCAGCGCCACCGGCTTCCATTTGCGGATGAAGTCTTGCGGAGTCATCGGGGCAGGGCGGATCTCGGCGATGCGCCCGCTTAGCATGAGTCGAAGCCGGCGAGTGAGGTGCAGCGTACGAGCCTGCACGACTGTCCCCGACCAATAAGCCGGAACGAAGGGCGCCGGACGGCGATTAACCCCTGGGCAACCGGCGCCGCGTCAGCGCCGGGTTGTGTTCGTCTCGGCAAAGCCCCTTCAGGGCCCCGCGCCGTTAGGGGGACAGCGCGGGGCGTGCGCGCTTTCAGGAAGGGCTGCCCGAGAAGCGCGCTAATCCAGGCACCCTGCAATCAAGGCGACTGGATGCCAATAGACAGAAATGCTGAGACAGGCTGGCGTTTGCCGCTGCCCGGGCGGCGATTAACCACTGGTTAACCGGCAGCGCCGCATCTGGATGGCGTCCGACGATGAAATCTGACGGGCGGCTCAGCCGCCCCACCCCTGTCTGCTAATACCCCGGGCCTGATGATCACGCTTTACCATCACCCATTTTGCCCCCATTCCCGCTTCATCCGCCTCGTGCTTGGCGAGATGGGGATCGAGCCTCGTCTGGTTGAAGAAAAGGCGTGGGACCGGCGCCGCGAGTTCCTGTTGATGGCGCCCGAAGGCGCGACGCCGGTGATGCTCGACGACGAAACGCCAGGCCTGTCGGGAGCGGAGGTGATCGCCGAATATCTGGATGAGACGCGTGGCCTGGCGCTCGGCGATCGCCGCCTGATGCCGCAGGACCCGCTCGCCCGCGCGGAGACGCGCCGGCTCATGCACTGGTTCAACGTGAAGCTCTTTAACGAAGTAAGTCAATGGCTTGTGCGGGAGAAAGTCTACAAGCGGTTTATGAGCATGGCGCAGGGGGGCGGCGGCCCGGACATGGAGGCTGTGCGTGCGGCGCGCTCCAATCTGCGCTATCATCTGCGCTACATCGGCCACCTGATTGGCGGCCGCAACTGGCTGGCCGGCGACCGGATGTCCTATGCGGACCTCGCGGCGGCCGCGCACCTGTCGTGCATTGATTATTTAGGCGACGCGCCGTGGGACGAGAGCGAAACCGCCAAGACCTGGTACGCGCGGATGAAGTCGCGTCCTTCGTTCCGCCCGCTGCTGGCCGAACGGCTGCCGGGGATGATTCCAAGCGTCGCCTACGCGGATCTCGACTTCTAACGTCCTTACGCGAGAGGGCGCGCGCGCTCGGCTTCGACGCCTGCCGGGTCACGTCCGCCGAGCCGCCGGCGGAGGTGCGTGAGCGTCTGGCCGCCTGGCTCGCGGACGGCGCGCACGGCGACATGGCCTGGATGGCCGAGACCTTTGAGCGGCGGACGGATCCTCGCAAGCTCATGGCCGACGCGCGAAGCGTTGTCATGCTGGGCCTGAATTACGGGCCTTCGACCGATCCCCGAGAGGCGCTTGAGCGCCGGGACGCGGGGGCCATTTCGGTCTATGCGCGCCATCGTGACTATCACGATGTGATCAAGGGCAAGCTCAAGGAACTCGCCGCCTTCCTGGTCGCTGCCGCGCGCCCGGAACAGGCGGACGTCAAGGTCTTTGTCGACACTGCGCCGCTACTCGAGAAGCCGCTGGCGGCGCGCGCGGGGCTCGGCTGGCAGGGCAAGCACACCAATCTGGTGTCGCGCGAATTTGGCTCCTGGCTGTTCCTGGGCGCGATCCTCACGAACCTCGAGCTGCCGACCGACGCGCCGGAATCGGACCATTGCGGACAATGCCGCGCCTGCCTCGACTCGTGTCCGACCGGCGCGTTCCCGGCGCCCTATCGGCTCGACGCGCGGCGCTGCATTTCCTATCTCACGATCGAGCACCAGGGCCCGATCCCCCGCGAGCTTCGGCCGGGAATCGGCAATCGCATCTATGGCTGCGACGATTGCCTTGCCGTCTGCCCGTGGAACAAGTTCGCAAGCCAAGGGCGGGAAGCGAAACTCGCGGCGCGCGCGGATCTCGACGCGCCGCCCCTGGCTGAACTCGCCCGCCTCGACGATGCGGCCTTCCGGTCCCTTTTCGCCGGCGGCCCGATCAAGCGGGTCGGCAGAGCCCACTTCGTGCGCAATGTGATGATCGCGATTGGGAACTCGAACGACCCCACGCTCGCAGAGGCCGCCGCGGAGCGATTGGACGACGAAAGCCCCCTTGTCCGCGGAGCAGCCGTCTGGGCGCTGTCGCGGTTGATCTCTCGGGA
>DATCEJ010000257.1:0-3277 GCA_036510135.1 Roseiarcus sp.
GGGTCCGGCGCGTCGAAACCGAACGCCTCGGCGATCAACTCGACCTCACGCGAATCCGGCGCAACATCGATCAGAAGATCGATCGAGGGCTTTGCGCGCAGCTCGACCGGGAACCGGATGACATTCCCGCCCAAGGTCAGGGTTTCGTAACGCATCGGACATCCCCAGTTCGAACAAACCATGAACAATTACCGGCGCCAGAGCCGCCCGGTCAACACAAGATGTAGCGGTTTGGACAGAAGAGACGAAAAAAATGAAGGGGAGGGCAAGCCAACAACGAACAAGAAACCGCAATGGGCGGGCTACGGACATGCCCTGTTCGGTCTCTCGGGTTTTCATGGCGTCCATGAAGCCGTACAAGCCGGGCCGCAACGGCTCCATTCGACGATTTTCCCCTTCGGCCTGAAGGCCGAATTCCTCGCGCGCCAAAATCGCCGCCCTCCGCCGTCCTCCGCTGACGCTTCGGCCCGCTCGTGCCTCGCGGGTGCTGGCCCGGCCCGCCCGACTTCCTTTGAGCCGCACCCGAGGGACCGACGGCATGAGCCGAAGGCCCGAGGAGATGGAAAAAGGAACGAAGCCATGAACACGATTGCGGAATTCACGATCATCGGCCGGGTCGGCGAGATCAAGCAGGTCGGCACGACCGTGCGCGTCAGCATCGCCTCAAGCTACAGCCGCAAGGACAATCGCGGCGAATGGGTCGAGCGCACCCGTTGGAACGAAGTCACCGTCTTCGGCGAGTCCACGCGCGGCTACGTCAAGCGCAACATCGTCAAGGGCGATCTCGTCTTCACCTCGGGCTCGATGGGCCAAACGAAGTGGGAGAAGGACGGAGAAACCTTCTACGGCGTCACGCTCGCCGGCGAACGCATCGAGCGCCTGTCCAAGGGCCCGAACCACGGCGACGATAAGGCGGACGAGCCGCAGGAGAGGCGGCAGGCGCCCGGCGACAACGCGGACGACATCCCGTTCTGAGTGCGCCGTTTTACCTGGGACCCCGAACCGGGGAGGCCTCGGCCTCCCCGCCTTTCTCATCGTCCTATCGGAGGCGGCGGCAATCCATGGCCTACCAAATTTACCGCATCGGAGAATGGGAACGGGTCGGCGGCGTCGACGGCTATTCCACAATCCGCGCATACCTTCAGCCGGGTCTCTACGAAACCCAAGCCTTTGCTCAAAAGAAGGCCGCTCGCCTCGCCGACCACGACTACGAGAACGGCGGCGACGGAGCCTTTCAGGTCGTTGCGGTCGGCGAGAGTCCGTTCGATGAGCGCCGCCCGTCGCTCAGCGCCTGGTGGGCGGCCTATCCGCACGTCCTCGATTTCGACGACTGCCCATTCTGAGGGCGTGAGACACCGTCAGCCAAAGCCAAGGAAGACCCCCATGCGCAACCGTGCTACTCTGTCACCCATGAACCTCGCCGTGCGGAAGCCGATGACGCTCGCCGAATTCCTCGCTTGGGAGGAACGGCAGGAGCAACGCTACGAATTCGACGGGACTGGCCCCGTCGCCATGACCGGCGGCACAGCCGGTCACGCGACCCTTCAAGCCAATCTCGCCGTCGCGCTCGTTGGCCGATTGCGTGGCAAACCCTGCAAATTCTACGGTAGCGATCTCAAGATTCAGGTCGCGGGCGATCACATCCGTTATCCTGACGGCATGGTCGTCTGTTCCCCTGTCGCGCGGAACGCCAAGGTCGTAGGCGACCCGGTGGTCATCTTCGAGGTGCTGAGTCCCAGCACAACGCGCAACGATCGCATCGTCAAGGCGCGCGAATATCAGGCCACCCCGTCCGTTCAGCGCTACGTCATGCTCGAACAGGACAGCATCGACGCAACGGTCCATGTCCGCTCCCAGGACGGATGGAGCGTGCTCGTCCTGAAGCAAGACGACGTCCTCTCGATGCCGGAGATCGGAGTCACCCTCCCGCTCGCGGAACTTTACGAAGGCCTGACGTTCGAGGACCATCCGGTCGAAGACAACGATAACGACCAGACGCCCCCCGCAGCCTGACCTCTTCACGGCTCTTTTCGCCCCGCGCCTTTCCGCGCCTTCCATCTTTCCCATGTCCGCCCACCCGCCTGGGCAGTCCAACTACTTCGGGACGCGCTCCGTAGAATGACGCCCGATCGCGTCGAGATTGGCGCTGATTTTGAGATAGGCGCGCGCCAGCGGCCTAACCCTCCAGGTCCATCACCACCAGAACGGAGATAAGACAATGCCCTATCGAGTTGTCTACGGTGAAACAATGCCAGCGTGGGAGAAGATTGTCCCCACGACGCGCGCGGCCGACAGGTTCAAGCGCCAACGCGAGCACGTCGGCGACGTGGTTTTCAGCATCGCTAGAGTCATTGAGGGCGAGCCGCCGCAGTCAATATTGGCTGCGATCGAAGAGGCGAGCAAGGAGGCGCCAAGCGTAATGGGCGACTTGCCAATGCCGCGCATGGCCAATGAGCGAATTTTGTCGCCCAGCATCTCGCCAACGGCGACGAGGCACGCATTCGTGATCGGTTGCTCGGCGCCCGTAGCCATCCCAGCGTCGACTTTGCCGCCGCAGGGCTTATCACTTCAGCCCCTCCACACGCACTCGCCGCCGGATGTCCGAGATCGATCGCCACAGCGACCTCACGCGCTCGCCCTTGCCGAAGGAAGACCGCATCCTCATGCGCGCCCTCGGATGTGGCGTCGAGGCGCTCGTCGCGCAGCTCGGGGCGAAGAACGCGATCAAGCGCGTGGAAACCGAATTGCGACGCGCCAGGCGCGCCCGCTCACGAAAGCTTTCACGCGTTCTGGAGCGGCGTTCTCGTGAGAATCGAGACCGAGACAGACGAGCAGCGGAACCCGAAGCCCCGACGAACCGCGCGGCGTATTGCCTCATCGGGCAATGACGCGGGGCCGGAGGGTTAAGGGCGCGCCCGGCGACGGGGAGGGGCGGAGGCCCTTGAGACCCGCGCCCCTTGGGGCGTCAGCCGACGACTAGTCCCCCGTCGTCGGCGCACCCGTCTTCTCGACCGTGGCGTCAGCGGAGGCCTCGGGTCCAACGTCTTTCGCGTGATCCTACTGAGTCGGCATCGACAGCGCCATGGGCCGCAACACGGAAAGCAGCCTGCGAGAGCGCGCCATGACGGCTGCGAACACATACGGGGACATGCAAAGCCCGCGTCCCGGCCAAGGATCCCGTGTTCGTCGTTGCCGCCTTCGCACGAAGCGGCCCTGACAGTGGCGACGCAGGCCTGAAACCTTGCGGATCGGCGTTGAAATGGTCGGCCCCGACCGC